>JAYWDF010000130.1:0-2443 GCA_043779985.1 Akkermansiaceae bacterium
CCATCCCGCTGCGGAACGGGCGCAAGGATTTCGTCAGGGACGAGGAAGGGAAGGTTGTTCGAACGACATTGGACGAGACGACATTGAAGAAAATCGCGGAGGAAACTAAAGGACTCTACGTCGCGCTCGGGCGCGGTGCCGAAGGGCTGAATACGATCTATCAGGAAAAGCTCCGGCTGGTGCCGAAGAGCGAGTTGAACCAGCGGATGGAGCGCATTCCCTTGGAGCGCTTCGAGTGGCCGCTAGGAGCGGCGGTGGGATTGCTGTTGCTTGAGTTCTTTTTAGGGGATCGACTTCGGGCCAAGAAGGTGCGCCCGCTCGTTTCCGCGGCGCGGCGGCACAAGATTGTCCCGCAAGCCACGGCCCTGTTCGCGCTGGGCTGCGTTTTGTCAGGTGCCCCTGATTGTCGTGCCACGGAAACGGTATCCGCCGCCCAAGATCCACGCCACATTTATAACCAAGGCACGGAGGCCTATACCAAGGGTGATTTTGCCAAGGCATCCGACTTCCTGCGTTCCTCCTTGCGGACGCAGGATCTGGCGCTTCAACAGCGGTCATATTATAATCTGGGGAACACGCTCTATCGGACCGGCCAGGCAAGCTTGGAGAAGGATCCCGAGGCAACGATGAAGATATGGGAGGAATCCATCAAAGCCTACCAAGACTCTCTCGCATTGAACGCGAATGATGAAGACGCCAGCTACAACAAGGCGTTGGTGGAGAAGAAGCTGGACGAGCTGAAAAAGCAGCAAAAGAAAGACGACAAAAAGGACGACAAGGATCAGAAGGACGATAAGGATCAGAAGGATCAGAAGGATCAGAAGGACCAGAAGGATCAGAAGGACCAGAAGGACCAGAAGGACCAGAAAGATCAGAAGGACGGCAAGGATCCCAAGGACGGCAAGGATCCCAAAGAGGGTGAAAAGCCAAAGGATGGAAAGGACCCCAAAGATGGCAAGGACGGCAAGGATCCTAAGGACGGTAAGAAGCCAGAAGACGGCAAGTCACCTCAGGACTCCAAGGACGGCAATGAGAAACCCAGCGAAAAGCAAGATGGCAACATGAGTAACGAGCGCGTTCAAAAACAGGAAATGACTCCCGAGGAAGCCAAGCAATTGCTCGAAGCGCTGCGACAGGATGAGCGCACGGTGATTCCCATTCCCCAACCGCAGCGGACACGCTTCGCCACCCCTGACAACTCGACCAAAGGCAAGACATGGTAATCCCGTTTCAAGGCAGAATGATGCTCCGCGATTGGGTGAACGCCTTCATGGCTGTCACCATGATTTTCCTTTGCTCAATCTCGCCCTGCAGGGCGGCAGAAGTGGAAGCGCAGCTGGACCGCGATTCCGTCCCTGCGGGAAATGGAGCCATTCTAACCTTGCGAATTTCGGGCGGGCATGCCGAGCCCCCCGAGATCCCGGCGGTGGAAAACCTCATCGTGCAATCGCGCGGCCAAAGCCAGCAGGTGCGCATGATCAACGGGCAGACCACGGTATCGGTCGCCTACACCTATGCGGTAGGTTCCCACACGCCGGGAGTCTATCAGATTCCGGCGGTCGACATCGTGGTCGATGGCAAAAAGTTCACCACTCAGGCGCTCCAGCTCAAGGTGCTGGACTCCGAAGCGGCCCAGGCCCCGCCAGGTGCCGCGCCCAATGCGCCTAATGCGCCGGGCGCGCAGCCTGCGGCCGAAGAACCGGCGGATACGGGAGAGAAGCGGTTTGGATTTCTAACCGTAGAGGTGGTCGGCAGCGACCGCAAGCATGTGTATGTCGGCGAGATCGCGCCGGTCCGCATCCGTGCCTGGCTGCCTGCGGATTCCCGGGCGAATCTCCGCAGCGGCATCCAGCCGGAAGGGAAGGCTTTCACGCTCCACAACGTCAGCGGCCAGCCCCAGCAGACCCAGGAGATCAGGGACGGGAAGCGCTACCTCGTCGTCACCTGGTTCGGTGGCATGTCCGCCACCAAGGCGGGGAAATACCCCGCATCACTCTCGGTGGATGCCACGGTCGCCGTGCGCGACACCTCGGCACCGAAGCCTCAACGCCGGCGGATGGGCGGCCCCTTCGATGATCCGTTTTTTGATAACGTCTTCGACCAGATGGACACGCCGATGATCCAAAAGGACGTCACTCTCAAGTCCGACGATCAGGAAATCGAAGTGCGTCCGCTGCCAACCGATGGCCGGCCGCCTGGATTCACGGGGGCTGTCGGCGATTTCAAGTTCGACGCCTCGGAGATCCCTAACGATTGGAAAACGGGCGAGCCCCAGCAGATCACCACCCGCCTGACGGGTTCTGGAAATTTCGCGTTGATGAAAGCTCCCGAGCTCACCCCGGCGGACTCATGGAAAACCTATGCGGGCAAGGACGAGTTTACGGCTGGCGACAATGCTTCATTTTCAGGCAGCAAGGTTTTTCAATTCAGCGCGGTGCCTCGC
>JAYWDF010000131.1:0-7197 GCA_043779985.1 Akkermansiaceae bacterium
ACGGCTAGGAGAAGCTTGTTAGAACCAGTGGCGTCGGTGAAGGAGGAGACGATCCAACGTCCCGAAAGCCGGTCGTAACGGACGCGCGGATCCCCGGACAAATCGCTGCCCCGCACGGTGGCGAAAAACACGTCGAGATCCGCATCGAGTGAGCCGACGGCGCCGGTGAGCTTGTCGAAGACGCGGATACGGCCATTGAGCACGATCATGAACTGGGACGGGCCCACCACCCCCATCGTGTCGGGGGGATACGAGCCCCCGGTATCCGCCAAGGTTGCAGCCGTGAAATTCAGCGCGGTCGCTTGAGGAGCCAGCGTGCGAAGAGGCGCGAGACTGGTGGTGGAAGCGGGTGCCTTCAAGGTCCCGTGGGCGCTGCTCCAGCTGGAGACCGCAGGTGAGGCGCGGTTCTGGGGCAGGTTTTTCCGATCGGCACGGAAATGGCGTCGGACCGCGTGAAGCGACGTCTTTTTCGAGGCCCCCTGCCGTGTCATGATTCCAGCAGTGGTCTCTTGCACGCCGGCATCACCCGTCCAAGGCGTGCCAATGATTTCACCCGCGGCCTCTACCCTGAATTCACCAACGAACATCAAAGCCGGCACGATCAAGAGCATCACGATTCTGAGGCGCATGCGGGGGTCGTATCGTTTTCCGGGGAGCGCGTCAATCAGGCGTAATTTCACCCAGTATCCCCTGATTGCGACGGGAGTGTGGTCTCCCCAAAAGGGTGGAAATGTCCCGGCCGAATCCGCACTTCCGCAGCGCCAGGGACCTGCTACGCTCGCCACAAGATGAAGGTCGCCACCGATGCTGTTGATTCCGCCTTGCTGGGAATTTTACAGGACAGCATCCCTTTTTCGGAACGACCCTTCGCCGATCTCGGAAAACGCTGTGGCCTTTCCGAGGGCGAGACGCTCGCGCGGGTGAAGGCGCTGAAGGCGGAAAAAGTCATCCGTCAGATTAGCGCGATTTTCGATACCCGCAGCCTCGGCTACGCCTCCAGTCTGGTGGCCGCGAAGATTGCACCGGAGCAACTCGAGGCGGCGGTGGTAGCGATCAATTCCCATCCCGGGGTGAGCCACAACTACCTGCGGAATCACGAATTCAACCTCTGGTATACCATCGCCGTGCCGCCCACGAGCCGGCTCGGCCTGGCCGGGACGGTGGACCTGCTGCACCGACGGTCAGGCGCGGAAAGCACCCGCCTGCTGCCGACTTTGCGGCTTTTCAAAATCGGTGTGCGCTTCGATGTCGAGCGCGGAGCAAAGCCGGGGGATCAATCCGCACCGGCTTACACCGAGGCCAGCCGCTCAGACGCCGGGCCGCTGACTCCCAAAGAAATCGAATTCGTCCGCGTAATGCAGCGCGATCTTGCACTGGTGCCGGAGGCCTTCGCGGAGCTGGCAGATGAGTTAGGCATCCCCTTCGCCGAAGCTGCGGCGATGCACCAGGCCTTTCTAGCAAGCGGCCGGATGCGGCGCTTCGCGGCGGTGCTGCACCATCGCAACGCGGGCTTCGGCGCGAATGCCATGGGCGTGTGGGCCGGACCGCAGGATGACCCGGAAGCCTTGCGGAGACTCGGCGAGACAATGGCGGGCTTCAGCGCCGTGAGCCATTGCTATCAACGCCCGAGCTATCCCGAGTGGCCCTACAATCTCTTCACGATGGTCCACGGCAAGAGCGAGGGGGAATGCGAGCAAACCCTCGGCGCCATCGCCGCCGCCACCGGCATCACCGATCGACACGCACTGTATTCCACCCGGGAATTCAAGAAGGTGCGCGTGCGTTATTTCACGGATGATGAGGCCGCGTGGGAACACGAAAACGGATAGACCCGCGCGTAGTTAGGTGGCCGCAGGGCTCAATCCTCTTCGTCCTTCGCGCCCTTCACGCGGACCTTGCCGCGGAGCTTGGCTTCGATGAACGGGTCGAGATCGCCGTCCATGACTTCCTGGATGCTGCCGGATTCCTGGCCGGTGCGGAGGTCGAGGACTTTTTGATAGGGTTGGAAGACGTAGGAGCGGATCTGGTTGCCCCAGGAGACGTCGCCTTTTTCGCCGTAAGCGCGGTCTGCCTCGGCTTTCTGCTTGTCCTCCTCGATGGTGTAAAGCTTGGCCTTGAGGATGTCGAAGGCGAGCTCCCGGTTAGCGCCCTGCGTCCGCGCGGCGGTCGAGCGGATGAGGATGCCGGTGGGAAGGTGGCGCAGGATGACGGCGGTTTCCACCTTGTTGACGTTCTGACCGCCCTTGCCGCCGGAGCGGGTAGTGGTGATCTCGATGTCCTTCTCGTTGATCTCGATCTTGATCTCCTTGGAAACTTCCGGGGTCGCATCGATGGAGGCGAACGACGTGTGGCGCTTCGCATTCGAGTCGAACGGAGAAATCCGCACGAGCCGGTGCACGCCACGCTCGTTTTTCAGGAAGCCGTAGGCGTGGTCGCCGGTGATCTTCAAAGTCGCGGTGCGCAGGCCGGCTTCATCGCCGTCCTGCCAGTCGAGGGTCTCCACGGTGTAGCCCTTGCGCTCGGCCCAGCGGGTGTACATGCGGTGGAGCATCTGCGCCCAATCGCACGCTTCGGTCCCGCCGGCACCGGCGGAAATGACGAGGAAGCACGGAGAAATATCGCTCGGTTGGTCGAGCAGGGTGAGCAGCTCATACGCGCGGATGTCGTCTTCGAGGCCCTTGGCGTTGGCCAGCGCCTCGCGGGCGAGATCGGCATCGTCGTATTCCTTTGCCAGGGAAACTCCTTCATCGATGTCCGCGACGCGGGACTCCAGTTTGAGGAAACTTTCCAGCTTCTTCTTCAGCCCGGCAGCCTTGGAGCTGATGGACTTCGCCTTGTCCGAGTCGTTCCAGAACTCGGGAGCGCCCATGGCTTCCTCAAGCGTGTTGATTTCGTTTTCGAGGGTCGGGACGTCAAAGATACCTCCTGAGTTTCGACAGGCGGCTCTTTAGGCCAGCCGTATCGAGCGCCAGGAGGTCAGCGGTAGGAAGTAAGGACATTGCGGGCGGAGGAAAGGGCATCTGCCGGCATGAAGCAAGGCGGAACATGAAATCAGCAATTTCAAACCGCATGCGCCACCAACCCTCGGCGGCTTTTTTTACCATGTTTCATTTACCTGCACCTGCTTCGTTGTGGCATAGATCTGGAGTGCTTGAAGAAGTGATACCGGGCTAATATCCTCCGTGCTCGCCCAACTCACTTTCGGGGGCAGGCTGAAGCTGATGGATGCTACCGGGTGATCAAGCATGAGCCGGTTTCGTGGGGGTGGAACTCCGAGGTTTTTTCTGACCTCGTTGGGATCGGGCGGAGTCTTCGACACATCATCGATAAGACGATACATGTCGGCAAAGCTCAATTCCTTGCCGTCTCGATAGACCTTGGCTTCGCTACTGATCACGAACCGCTTCGGGTCGGCGACGGAAACAAAGTGAGCATGATCCTGATACGATTGCCGCTGACCCTCGTTCGCACCGATCCAATAGGTAATCGCGAGCATCCGATCCCCCATCCAGATACAATGCACTTCCGAGTTTTCCGCATCTTCACGGCTGTCGTTGAATGCGGAAGAAACCACCGTCAGCTTGTCAGGAACCTCCTTGAAGAGTCTTTTGAGCAAGTATTTCTGATCGTCATTCAGAATGATCGTCCGTTGGGTATCGACCTCCTTGAATTGATTTTCGTTCATGAGGATTATCGCGGCGTCAGAATTAAGTCCACTACCTCCCTTGGCATACGGTAACCCATCCGCGCGGACAAAATGGGGAATGAGTAATAGCAAGCAGACAAAAAGGAGTTTCATCGGTTGTTATCTAGCAACTCTCCAGAAGTCCTGTCAATGGTCATCACCGTTGGGAGCACGCCATTTGCCACAATAGACAGGCGTAAACCACTTGCTTGGGTCTAGCGGCCCTTGCCCTCAGGTCCCCCGCGAACCACGATTTTTTCCGCCTTGAGCCAGCGTTTCAGCACGCCGGGATTGGCCGTGAGATTGCCGAGCATCCGCCATTTCGAGCGCTGGAGCACGCCCGCCTCCGCGCGGCTCTCATCGACCACGCACCACGGCCGCGAGCCGGACGAATGGATCACCCGGAAGCCCTCGCCACCCACGATGACGAAGGCGACATGGCTGTCCAAGCCGACGATGTAGACGCCGGGCTCCCGCTTCTCAACCTCCGAGGCGAAGGCCTGATAGTCCTTGCCGACCGTCAACGCGCACGA
The DNA here is from genome assembly GCA_043779985.1 of Akkermansiaceae bacterium. GTDB lineage: Bacteria > Verrucomicrobiota > Verrucomicrobiia > Verrucomicrobiales > Akkermansiaceae > Luteolibacter. The sequence continues at coordinate 4,219 of JAYWDF010000131.1, forward strand.
CTCCTTCGGCAGGAACGAACGCAGGATCTCTCCCGACGCCTGCTGCGCGAGCTGATAGCGGTCCACTTGAAATCCCGCGTCTTTCAGCACCGTGGCCACGAAATACCCGCAAGCGATGCGACCCCCGCCGGGTTTCGCCGCGGTGCCGTTGAAATCCCACGGCGTGCCCAGCCAGCAATGCATCATGGCTGGCAAGGTATTCTCCAAAACGACCCGTGCCTCGGCTTCCACGGCGCTCCGCTCCGCTTCGTTCCCCGCATTCCGGTGGCGCTCGGCCAATTTCCTCCGCGACCGCTCCAGCCCGGCGGTGAGGGTGACGTAAGTCTTGGGATCGGGTTGCAATTTCTGCCGCAGTCCATGATCCAACCCACCGAGGGTCGTCTGCCAGAGATCGGCCAAGGGCTCATGAAACCACCAACCCGCAGCTCCTGCAGTGGCCAAAACCGGGATTAGCCACAGCCAGCGTTTTCGCATTTCTAGACGCTAAAACGATTGCACCTTTCCCACAAGCTCGGGAAACTCACCCCATGCTCAAGCAACAACGCGCCGACCACGTCCGGCGCCGGCTCCAGGAACTCTATCCGGAAACCCCGATTCCGCTCGACCACAAGGACCCCTACACCTTGCTGGTCGCCGTGCTTTTGTCCGCCCAGTGCACCGACGTGCGCGTCAACCTAGTCACCCCCGCCCTCTTCGCCCTTGCCGACAGCCCGCACGACATGATGCATGTCCCGGTCGCTGACATCCAAGCGATCATCCGCCCCTGCGGCCTCTCCCCGAAGAAATCCGCCGCCATATCCGAGCTGTCGAGAATCATTGTCGAGCAACATGGCGGCGAAGTTCCGCAGGATTTCGCCGCGCTCGAAGCCTTGCCTGGCGTCGGCCACAAGACCGCCTCCGTCGTCATGGCGCAGTCCTTCGGCGTGCCCGCGTTTCCCGTAGATACCCACATCCACCGGCTTGCCACCCGTTGGAAACTCACCTCCGGGAAAAATGTCGTCCAGACCGAGCGCGATTTGAAAAAACTCTTCCCCCGCGACTCTTGGAACCGCCTCCACCTCCAGATCATCTTTTACGGCCGAGAGCATTGCAGCGCCCGTGGCTGCGATGGGATGCTCTGCCTGCTCTGTCGTGAGCTCTTCGCCAGGCCCTGACCGCACCCGCTCCATCGTCAGTCCGTCTTCCAGCTTCGTTCGCGAGAGCTCCGGGAATCCAGCCGCCGCATCTGGATTTCATCTCTCGTGCGACCATGGCCTCACGCCCGACTCACCCGAGATGGCACCGAAGAAGGAGCTCCGGCCGCCCGACTGAATGACTTTAGGACTTGATCCCGCCCCACTGCCGGGCGATTTTCCACCCTAATCTCAAATCCAGCAATCATGATTACCGGCCCAAAACCAACCAACGAGAAGAAACTCCGCGAGACCTTGGCGGACCAACCAGCCGACTGGGAAACTCGCAAGCAACTGGCCCATCTCCTCTACGACAAGGGATCTTTCCTTGAAGCCGCCGAGGTCGTGTGGGAGGTCGAGGAAATTCCAAGCATCGACGTCGAGCTCGCATTCGCCGCACGAATCCTCGCCAAGGCCGCTCCGCGAAAAGCGATTCGCCTGCTCACCGCCCTGCTCGCGCACAACCGAGGCAAGGCGGTGCAGAATCTCGGACTCGCCAACGCCCTCCTCCACCACGGCATGGTGCTGCAGGCCGCGCGTTTCTATGGCGCCGCGCTCGAAGCGGATCCCTCGCTCGCCAACCCGGACCTCGAGCACTTCATTCTCTGGACCGACGACGAGGAAACACTTTGGGGAAATTTCGAAAACCGCCGTCCGATCCTCGGCGAGCTGCCGTGGATGCGCGACCCCAAGGAAGCGCTTAAGCTAACAAGCCGCATCAACACACATACCACCCCCGTAAATCTGCCGAGCCTCCAAGCCGGCCCCGGCGAGGAGTTGAACCACGAACTCTATCAACAGAAACCGGAAAAGGGTGCCAACCCCAGCCCGCCGCCTGCGGTGACGATCCCGCTGGACCGCGTCGATCCAAAGTACCGCCTGTTTGACGACGAACTCGGCGCCCCCGGCGAACCGGAACCACCCGTGCAGGTAGCCGCCGCACTTAGGAAGGAGCTCGCCAAGCCCGATTTCGCCGCCGCAGCCGCGCCGAACAAGCCGCCTGCTCCTCCCGTCAGGATGGCAGCCTCCCCCACCGTTCCACTCGTCGCACCACCTCCCCCAAGCCGTTCAAAGCCTTCATTGCCGCCCCTGAAAAAGCCTGACGCTTCGAAGTGACCGGAGAGATCTGCTAGCCTGCGGGAAGCAAGGACACCCGCCGTTGATCTGTGACCTGTGTGGACCCATTCCGGGGCAAATACACGCAAGTCGGTCTTGTTACCATTTCGGTCCGTATTGAAAACGTGCGGAGCTGATGACACACTCAGTTCCGTCTCATTGTCCCAACTGAAATACGATTCGGCAGCAAAGGTCTTCCGAACCACGCTTTTCAAGGAGGATTCTGCAAAGCAGCCGTAGTTCAAATCCAATGCGTGGCCGGATTTCCACAATGAGGCGCCCCTCACAGCAGCGTGCCGTCCGCGACTCCTTCGGTGGTGACGTCTCCGCGCCTGACAACTTGGTGCGAAATGAGAAGAATATGCATGGCAACACCGTCACTCCGATGGATCAGGGCAACAGCGAAGCGGATCTATATCGGTTTCAAAGAGAGACGAACCACGCACGATGGAAACGACTGCGCGAATCGCTTTTTGATAATTTCGAACTGATTTATAATTCAGTTGAGAAACAATTGTTAGCCTTCGAGCTCCAGCCCTCTATCAAATGCCTTTTTTCAAGTCCCGGAGGCTCCATAGCACACCCGCCGCGAGGGATGCCTCGCCGCGCAACTGCCGCGCGCCGTCTTTTCGCTTCGGCCCGAATCGCTCGCGCGCGCCCGCAAACGCCTCGTTCACGAACTCCTTGCTGC
>JAYWDF010000132.1:0-7182 GCA_043779985.1 Akkermansiaceae bacterium
TAACAAACCGCGCCTGCTGCTGCTCGACGAGCCCACCGCTTCACTCGATCCCGACATCGCAGACCGCGTGCGGAAATTGCTCCGCCACCTGCAAAGCGAAAACGGGATGTCCATCCTCTACACCTCGCACAACATGCGCGATATCGAAGAAGTTTGCGACCGGCTCATTTTCCTCCACGGCGGAAAGGTCCTCGCGGAAGGCACTCCCGGGGAGGTGAGGACTCGATTCAACTGCACTTCGTTAGAAGATTTCTTCATCGGCGTCGCCCGCGGTGAGATCGATGCGATTGGTATCAACTGACCTCCACCGTCCTCATTCCAGCACTGCTCCACTCCCATGCCATTTTCCTTCAATACCGTCAGCGCGCTCGTCCTCCGCTACTTGTTCCTCTACACCCGCCATCCGGTGCGACTGGTCGAATTGATCTTCTGGCCGCTTGTGGATCTTCTCGTGTGGGGCTTTCTCACGATCTATCTGCAGAAGCAGGCGGCGGGAGGCTTTCCCACGACCATCACGTTTTTGATAGGCGGGATGATCCTGTGGGACGTGCTCTTCCGTTCCCAGCAAGGTGTCGCTATTTCGTTCCTAGAAGATGTATGGACACGAAATCTTCTCAACGTCTTCGTTGCGCCGGTTAGGACTGTCGAATATGTGGCGGCGACCTGTCTCGTAGGCGTCTTGCGCGTAGGGGTTACCCTGATTGTATTGACGCTGGTCGCGGCCCTTGCCTACGGATTTCACCTCACCGATCTCGGGCTGGCATTGCTCCCGTTCCTTGCCAATCTCCTGCTGTTTGGTTGGTTCCTAGGCATGGTCTCCACGGCGCTGATCCTGCGCTGGGGTCAGGCTGCCGAGAGCTTGGCATGGGCGGTGCCGTTTTTCATCCAGCCGCTGGCAGCGGTGTTCTATCCGGTGTCGGTGCTTCCCGCGTGGCTCCAGCCGGTCGCCATGGCCTTGCCGTGTACTCCGATTTTCGAGGGGATGCGCACCGTGCTTTCCGGCGGGGCCGTTCCATGGGACCAGTTGCAGTTGGCACTCGGACTCAACGTGATTTGGGGAGCGCTTGCGGCATGGTTCTTTGCGGCGAACCTGCGCCACGTCAGGAAGACCGGGCTGCTGGTGAAAGTTGCCACGCAGTGAGCCGGGCGGCTCCCTTGCCATCATGCGTGGCGTCAGGAGTACGCTGTTCCACGCCCGGATGCCGGCGCTTTGTCAAGTAACCGTGCTCACGGTCCCGCATGAAATCCGCATGCCCATGGGGCCACTCGCGGAAATAGGCACTTTAGGTAAAATACGCGCAGCCTAAGCAACTCCCTGCGGTGCCAATGCGGCAAAAACTGCGATGATCTTCCCAAGACAAAACCAACCCTGCCACGATGATTACAAAAATCGACCACTTGGGAATCGCTGTGAAATCGCTCGATGAAGCCATTTCCTATTACGAAAATGTTCTTGGCCTGGTCTGTGAGGGACGCGAGGAAGTGGAATCCCAGAAAGTCCGGACCGCATTCTTCGCCGCCGGGGACGTCCACATCGAGCTCCTCGAACCGACCTCGGACGAAAGCCCGATTGCCAAATTTCTGGAGAAGAATGGCCCTGGCATCCACCACATCGCGTTTGCCACGGACGACATCACCGGTCAGCTCGCCCTGGCCCGGGAAATGGGTGCACGTCTCATTCACGAGGTCCCATTCGCCGGTGCATCCGAAAAGCTCGTCGCCTTCCTCCATCCGAAATCGACCTTCGGAGTGCTCACTGAGTTTTGCCAACCTGCCCCCCACGCGTCAGCAGTCCATTCCAACTAACCATTACCGAAACACCGATCATGCCCATTGACCCATCACTCATGGAGGGACTGAAAATCCGCCGCGATGAAGCCCTCCTCGGAGGCGGCAACGAACGCATGGAAAAGCGCCACGCAAAAGGCATGCTCAGCGCCCGCGAGCGCCTCGCCGCCTTTTACGACGGGGGAACATTCATCGAGTTCGGAATGCACGCCCACCACTCGTGCGTGAATTTCGGGCTCGAAAAGCGCAAGATGCCGGGTGACGGCGTGGTCTGCGCCACCGGGATCGTGGACGGCCGCCAGGTCGCGGCCTTTGCGCAGGACTTCACCGTCGGCGGTGGCGCGGTCGGTCGCATTCATGCGAAAAAAATTTGCGACCTGTTGGACTTCGCCGTGAAAGCCGGAATGCCTGTGGTCGGCATCAACGACTCGGGCGGCGCGCGGATTCAAGAAGGAATCGACGCCCTCGCTGGCTATGGCCAGATATTCTTCCGCAATGTCTTACTATCAGGAGTGGTCCCGCAGATTTCAATCATTGCGGGTCCCTGCGCCGGTGGCGCGGCCTACTCGCCCGCACTCACCGACTTCATCATCATGACGCGGAAGAACTCGAACATGTTCATCTGCGGACCTGACGTGATCCGTGCGGCCACCGGACAGGTCGCATCGCTGGATCAATTCGCCAGCGCCGAGGCGCACGCCCAAATCAGCGGCAACATCCACCTCATTGCCGAGGATGACCGTCACGCCATCGATCTTGCCAAGAAGCTCCTCGATTACCTTCCCTCGAACAACCTGAGCGACCCGCCTCACAAAATGAACGAAGCGATCGCGCTCACCGAGGACCCGGGCATCACTGAACTGATCCCTGCCGACCCCAAGGCCCCGCTTGACATGCAAAAGATCATCCAGCGTCTCATGGATCCGGAGAGCTGGTTTGAAATCATGCCGGATTTCGCACCTAACATGCTGGTCGGATTTGCCCGGCTTGAAGGACTCGTCATCGGCGTCATCGCCAACCAGCCCATGGTGAAAGCCGGCTGCATTGACATCGACTCCTCGGATAAAGCCGCCCGCTTCATCCGGGTTTGTAACATCTATTCCATCCCCGTTCTGTCACTGGTGGACGTCCCGGGATTCATGCCCGGCCTTGCTCAGGAGCGGGGAGGCATCATCCGCCACGGCGCGAAAATGCTATTCGCCTGGGCATCCGGCACCGTTCCGAAAATCACCCTCATCTGCCGCAAGGCCTACGGGGGCGCCTATCTTGCGATGTGTTCCAGTGACATGGGCGCGGACTTTGTCTTTGCCTGGCCCACTGCGGAAATCGCCGTCATGGGCGCTCAAGGTGCCTTGAAGGTTCTCTATAAAAAGGAACTCGACGAGGCGAAGGATCCCGATGCTCTGGAGAAGGAACTGCGAGCGGCCTACACCGAGAAATTCGCATCGCCCTATCAGGCTGCTGGAAATGGGATGATCACCGACGTCATTGACCCCGCGGTCTCACGCAGCACCTTGGCCCTCGCATTCCGGGGGATCATGGGTAAGCATGAATCTCGTCCGCCCAAGAAGCACGGTAACATTCCACTGTAGTCCACATGATATCTCCCGGTTCCATCCTTTCCTTTTTTGGCGGCCCGAGTGGCTCGGGCTTTGACGAGCTGTTACGGCTCATCGGTATCGCCGCGATTGTTCACGCCTTTTTCAAGGGGGTGAAGTCGCTCGCCGCTAAGCCGCTGTCACCTGTTGCGGCGGCCGCTCCTACGACTCCGGTTTCATCACCCGCCTCGGGCTTTGCGGCCGAGGATGAAGCGATTGCTCCGGAAATCATTGCTGCGATCGCTGCCGCGGTTGCCAGCTTCACCGATACCACCCACCGGATCGTCTCGATCAAACGCCAAAGCACGACTTGGGAAAAGGTCGGCCGTCAGTCTGTTCTCTCTTCTCACCGCATCCGCTAACCAAACTGAAATATGGATCATCTCCGCATCACTGTTGCTGGAAAAGTTTACGACGTGATCGTCGAAAAAATCACGGATGACGAGCCTGAAAATCAAGCTCCATCTGTTCGCTCCATTGCACCTGCCGCCATTCCGGTGGTGGCTCAACCGCTTGCCATTCCAGTTGCTAGCCAGGTCAAATCCCAAGCCGGAGACGTCACCAGCCCGCTGGCCGGCATTGTCCAAGCGGTTGCGGTTGGAGTTGGCAGCCTTGTGAATGAGGGAGATCTCATCATTACCCTTGAGGCGATGAAGATGTATACTTCGATCAATGCCTCGGTCACGGGAACGATCAAAACCATTGCCGTCAAACAGGGGGATGCTGTCGAAGAAGGACAAGTGCTCTATTCGATCGGCTGAACCATGGTTCTACAGGGCCGATGGCCCGCAAAAACTCCTGTCATCTCATGAAAAATTCATATCCTAAACTCACTGCGGAAGAAGCCGCGGCCATGATCCAACACAACGAGGTGATCGGATTCAGCGGCTTCACTCCGGCAGGGTCAGCCAAGGTTATTCCCACCGCGATCGCCGCCAAGGCTCGTGAGGAGCACGCTGCCGGGCGGGACTTCAAGGTCGGTGTCATCACCGGTGCATCGACCGGACCCTCGCTCGACGGCGAGTTGTCCAACGCCGACGCCATCAAATTCCGCACGCCCTATCAGTCGGACAAGGATCTGCGTGCCAGTATCAACGCCGGCAAGACGCACTTCTTCGACATGCATCTTTCCCTCTTGCCCCAATACGTCCGCTACGGCTTTCTCGGAGAGATCGACTGGGCCGTGGTCGAAGCCGCGGACGTCTCAGCAGACGGTAAGATCCTGCTGACCACCAGTGTCGGCGCGTCACCGACTTTCCTCTCACAAGCCAAGCGCATTCTTGTCGAGGTCAACAGTCGGCACCCGAAGGAACTATTGGGATTTCATGACATTTACGAACCCGCCTCGCCTCCTCACCGCCGGCCGATTCCCATTTGCAATGCGGAGGACCGGATCGGCACCCAGCGCGTCTGGGTGGATCCCCACAAGATTGTCGGAATCGTCGAGTCCAACCGAATGGATGAAGTCCGTGACTTCACTCCGGTCACCGATGTGACAACCCGCATTGGTCGTAACGTCTCCGAATTCCTCGCTTCGGAATTGAGAAACGGACATATCCCCAAGGAGTTCCTGCCGATCCAGTCGGGGGTCGGTAACGTGGCGAACGCCGTGCTCGGCGCGATGGGCGAAAACCCGGAAATTCCCAGGTTCCAAATGTATACCGAGGTGATTCAGGACTCGGTCATCGAGCTCATCAAACAGGATCGCTGCAGTTTCGTCAGCGGAGTTTCCCTCACCTTGAGTAATCCGGTGCTGCAAGGACTTTATGACAACCTTGAATACTACCGGGGTCGCCTGCTTCTGCGTCCCCAGGAAATTGCTAACAATCCCGAGATCGTCCGCCGCATCGGCATCATCTCGATCAACACCGCTCTGGAAGCCGATATTTTCGGAAACATCAACAGTACCCATGTGCTCGGCCAGAAAATGATGAATGGCATCGGCGGTTCCGGCGACTTCACCCGCAACGCCTATATTTCGATCTTCACCTGCCCCTCAACGGCCAAGGACGGCAATATCTCCGCGATCGTGCCCATGTGCTCCCACATGGACCACAGCGAACACTCGGTGCAAGTCCTCGTCACCGAACACGGTGTCGCCGATTTGCGCGCCAAGGATCCCAGAGAGCGCGCAGCCACCATCATCGCTAACTGCGTGGATCCCTCCTACCGCGATCTGCTTTGGAAATACTTCAAGCTCACGGAAAACGGCCATACCCCGCAATCGTTCCGCTCGGCGTTTGCATTCCATGAAGCGTTTCTGGAAACCGGCGACATGCGGAATACCAAATTCTAATCGATGTGACCTGATTACCCATGAATATGAGCCACTCAACGCAGGACGACCGATTGCTGGCTGACTTCCCGGCGCACAGCTACGAACAGTGGCATCAGGCTGCGGAAGCACTTCTCAAGGGGGCATCGTTCGATAAGCTGCTGGTGAGTCGAACTTATGAGGAGATCACCATCCAACCGATTTACCGGAGTGAGGATATTGTCGTTCTGGAACACCGCAGGTCCTTTCCTGGCTCCGATTCGCTGGTCCGGGGCAGTCACGCCGAGGGGTTTCTCAAAGCTGGCTGGGAAGTCTCGCAAGAGCTCCGGGCTAACAGCGCCTTCGAACTCAATGCGCTCGCTTTGGAAGGCCTTCACGGCGGCCAAAGTGAATTGAACATCATCGTCGGTTGCGGCCAGTCGGAGTGCTGCAAGGGCGGTGTGGCCCTCAATACCGTCGAGGATGTGAAGATTGCCCTGAGAGGAGTCGCCGTCGACTCCATTTCCATCAACTGGCAGACCGGTCCTGCCAGCGTCCCCGTCGCCGCCCTCGTGATCGCAGCGGCTGAGCAATCCGGCATTCCGGCAGCCAAGCTCCGCGGCGGATTTGAGAATGATCCGCTGGCCGAGCTCGTTTCCAAGGGGGCACTCCGCCAGTCCCTCAAAATTCGATTCGACCACATGGCCGCTCTCACCGGTTATGCCGCGAAAAGCGTCCCGCAGCTTCGCACCATCACAGCGACAGGGGACATCTATCACAACGCCGGAGCCACCGCCACTCAGGAGCTCGGGTACGTCATTGCGACACTGGTTTGTTATATTGAGGAAATGAAGACCCGCGGACTTTCGCCGGGGAGCGTTCTTCCCCGGATCCGCATCCGCCTGGCGGTGGGTTCGGACTATTTCATGGAAATCGCCAAGGTCCGTGCGGCGCGCTGGCTTTGGAGCAAGGTCGCGGCGGCCTACGGCGTGGACGACGCGCCGGTGCACATCCACGCCAGCACCTCGCGCTGGAACAAGACCACCTACGACGCCCATACCAACATGCTGCGCGTGACTTCGGAAGCCTTCGCCGCCGTGGTCGGCGGGGTGGATAGTCTCCATATCGGCCCCTACGATGAGATTTCCGGGAAAACCGACGACTTTTCGCGCCGCATTGCTCGCAACATCCACACCATCCTCCGCGAGGAGTGCGGGCTCGACCATGTGATCGACCCTGCGGGCGGCTCTTCCTACATCGAGTGGCTCACCGACCAGATCGCGGCGAAGAGTTGGGAGATTTTTCAAGACATCGAGAAACAGGGGGGCATGATCGACGCCCTTCAAAATGGCTCGGTCCAACAGGCGGTGGTAGCCATCTGCAAGGCCAAGTTCCAGAACATCCGCCGCCGCAAGGACAAGATCGTCGGATCCAACATGTATCCGGATCTCAAAGGCAAGAGGCTTGCCGTTCATGCCCCCGAGTGCAAAGCCGCCCACGCAGCACCCGCTACGCCAAAGCCGGCGGAAGTCGTCGCTTCTG
>JAYWDF010000133.1:0-2432 GCA_043779985.1 Akkermansiaceae bacterium
CTGAAGACCTGGCGCTCCTCTTCGGAAGAAACCATCGTCACCGTCACCGATGACGATATCATGTCGGTCGTCGCCAAGTGGACCGGAGTGCCACTCCGCCGGATGGAGGAGAAGGAAGCCGAGAAGCTCCTCAAGATGGAAGACGAGCTCAAGAGCCGCGTCATCGGTCAAAACGAAGCGGTCATCGCCATTTCCAAGGCGCTGCGCCGCTCCCGTGCCGACCTGAAGGATCCGCGCCGCCCGATCGGCTCGTTCCTGTTCCTCGGCCCGACCGGTGTTGGAAAGACCTACCTTGCCCGCAATCTTGCCGAGTTTATGTTCGGCGATGCGGACTCGTTGATCCAGATCGACATGTCGGAATACATGGAGAAATTCACCGCCAGCCGCTTGATCGGGTCGCCTCCGGGCTACGTCGGTTATGAAGAAGGCGGTCAGCTTTCCGAAGCTGTTCGCCGTCGTCCGTATTCGGTCGTGTTGTTCGACGAAGTGGAAAAGGCTCATCCGGACGTGATGAATTTGCTCCTCCAAATCCTTGAAGAAGGCACCATCACTGACTCGCTTGGCCGCAAGATCGACTTCCGCAATACCATCATCATCATGACCTCCAACGTTGGAGCCTCCACCATCAAGCGTCAAACCACGCTTGGTTTCGGAGCGATGAACGCGGACGACGCCGATCATGACGGCATGAAGGAAAAAATCATCGAAGAGTCCAAGCGCTACTTCAAACCGGAGTTCCTCAACCGTCTGGATAGCCTCGTCGTGTTTCACATGCTCGAAAAAGTCGACCTCAACCAGATCGTCGACCTTGAGGTCGCCAAGCTCGTCAAGCGTCTCAAGGACAAGGATATCGCGCTCACTCTCACCGATGAGGCCCGCGATCTTCTTGCTACCAAGGGCTTTGACCCTGCTTATGGTGCCCGGCCGATGCGTCGTGCCGTCGAAAGGTTCCTTGAAGATCCACTCGCCGAGTCGCTCCTCCGGGGGGATGTCAAAGCGGGAGATGCGGTCAATGTCGTTAAGAAAGCCGATAGCGAAGAGCTCGACTTCGTCTCTACCCGTCCCGAGCCGGAACAGGAAGTAAGCGAAGCCGGAGTCTGATCCATCAGCAAGGCGGACTGCCCCGAGTTCGTGCGGACGCAAGTCGGCACGAACTTTTCGCGTAATGGACACCGGCCCCGCGGGTGTCTCGGCACATTATCATAGGGGTATACGGTTTTCGTTAACCTGGCTTAAACGTGCGGGACCGATTTTCCCTTGCGTGGATGGGGATGCGGAGCGATGAAATGGCGCGATGACTCTATCGATATTGACTCACCCCTTCTCGACCTTCGTGGCAGGCTTGCTGGTAGCCCTCGCTGCGATGCTTCTGTTGTTAAATTCCTGTGCCGCGCCCAACCGCTCGGCTGAGGCGGTCGCTGCCTACCGAAGCAGCATGGAAAGGGTTCCTTCCAGCGGGCTGACAGTCGGTGGCCCCGGTGAGAAAGCCGCGCTCGAGCGCTTTAAAGCATTTCTCCAAGGCATCGGAGACGTGAAATTCGTTCGCGAGAACACGCTCCACGTCTATGCGGCGGATGCGTACCTGGATGACACTCTGGTGGTTCACCATGGTGCGGCGGAAATCGAGGCCTACTTCGTCAAAACCAGTCAGACTATGTCGAGCTATCACGTGACGATCGAAGACGTGGCGAGATCCGGGAACGATTACTACGTCCGCTGGACGATGATCTTCGCCGCACCCGCTCTTAGTGGCGGGAAGGAGATTCATTCGATCGGGATCAGTCAGATCCGCTTCAACCGTGAAGGGAAGGTTGCGTTCCATCAGGATTTTTGGGATTCTGGAAAGAACTTCTTCGCGCATCTTCCCGTCGTCGGGGGCTCGATCGGGTTCGTCCGCAAGCGCCTGGAGTCCAACTGAATGATTTGTATCGATGAAAACGAACAGCCCTACCCCAAACCGTGGCGATATGAGCTCGTGGAGTGTCTTTGTTCTAACTATTTGTCAGTGGCTGGATTCGGATTTCCGGCGCGAGGGACTACCTGATCCCTCGGAACTTCCCGAGAAGGTGGACTGGCAGCGGACGCTGCCGTTTATCTTCCTGCACCTCGGTTGTCTCGCGGTATTCTGGGTGGGCGTCAGTCCCGTCGCCGTCGCCGCCGCGGTGGTTCTTTATGTCATCCGCATGTTCGCGATCACCGGCTTCTATCACCGCTATTTCTCGCACAAGACGTTTAAGACGTCACGGCTCATCCAGTTCCTGTTCGCGGTGTTAGGAAATAGTTCGATGCAACGTGGTCCTTTGTGGTGGGCCGCCACCCACCGCCATCACCACAAGCATTCCGATCACGAGGAGGATATCCATTCGCCGGTGGTTAGTGGCTTCGCCTGGTCCCACATCGGATGGCTCACATCGATGAAGAATTTTCCCACG
>JAYWDF010000134.1:0-2428 GCA_043779985.1 Akkermansiaceae bacterium
AATACCAGGAAGGGCAAGTGCCGGAGGAAATCGGGCAGTTACCCGGTAAAGCCGTCCCTCACGTGTTGTTCGAGGATCATTCCGGCGCACTTTGGATCGGGACGACGGGGGATGGACTGTTTCGCTTCCATGCGGGTGTCATGGAAAATATCCCCACTTCGCATCCTGCCGTGGACAGTATCAGTGAGGATCGGGAGGGGAATATCTGGGCCGGAACCAACGGTGGAGGGCTCAATCAGGTGAGACCTCGTGCCGTGGTCCTCTTCGGCCGTGACTCAGGCTTGCCTTCCGAGTCGGTCCGCTCGGTCAGCGAAGACTCCGCGGGGGGACTCTGGGCGGTGATGCAGAACGGGATGTTAGTGAGGAATCTGAATGGCGGATGGGTCGCGCAGGGACCCGCTACAGGCTGGCCGGGCGGCGATGTGTCCTGCGTAGCCGCCGACCGCGTGGGCGGGGTGTGGATTGGCACCCGGGACCGGGGCTTGTTTCACCTGGAGGACGGATCGTGGCACTCGCAGGGCGGATTGACCGGCGATTCGGTGCGATCCATCCTGGTGGCTGTCAATGGCGACGTGTGGGTCGCCACGGATTCTGTCCGTCGCCTGCTGCGCTTGCGGGCGGGTAATCTGCTCACGATCGAAGCTCCTGAAGGAATTCGTTCGATTCGTGCAATGGCCGAGGGGCCGGATGGAACCATTTGGATAGGCACTGCGGAAGGCTTGATCCTCAGGGTCAGTGGCGAGCAATTGATTAGAGAATCCGCGATCACGGAAAACCCTCCGATCTCTGTCCGGTCGTTGCATGCGACCCCTGACGGAACTTTATGGATCGGCTATGCTGGCTATGGAGTAGGTCGATTGAAAACCGGGAAATATGCGCGAATCAGTACCGCTACGGGTCTGATGGATGACTACGCCTCGCAGATTTTCGCCGACAGTGCGGGCTCGATGTGGATCGCGGGCAATCATGGACTGTTCCAAGTCAGTCTCGCAGAACTCGCTGCCGTGGCGGAAGGCGGGGCGGAGCGCGTGCGCTCGCGGATCTTCGGCCGCGGTGAGGGATTGGCGAATATACAGCCGAACTACGATAATTTCCCTTCTGTCTGCCGCGCTGCTGACGGAAGTTTGTGGTTCGCGGTGCGGACGGGCCTGCTGAATGTGCGGCCGGAAAGGATCCGGGAGAGTCCCGAGCCTCCCAAGATTGTGCTCGAGCGGTTGTTTGTGGATGACGAGCCGGTAGCGCAATACAACAGTGGTTTGTCGCTGCAAGGATCATACGGCGGTTCCTTGCTGGTGCTGAACTCGCCTGCCGCCTCGATTCGGCTAGGGCCCGGACATCGTAAAATTAAATTTGATTTTGCTGCGTTAAGTTTCACCTCACCGGAGAATGTCCAGTTCCGCTACAGGATGAATCGTTTTGACGAAAAGTGGGTGGAGGCCGGGACGCAGCACAGCGCGACGTACCCGCAACTGCCGGCGGGGGATTATCAGTTTCAAGTCATCGCCTGCAACAGTGCCGGTGTCTGGAATGAGGTTGGTGCCTCGATCAAGCTTTCTGTGGCACCATTCTATTGGCAGACGTGGTGGTTCCGCGGGCTGGCGCTGCTTGCATTTACGGCCGGGGTGATCGGGATTGTGCGCTATGTGACACTCCGCAGGGTCCGTGAGCGGATGCGCGAGCTCAAACAACAAGCCGCACTGCAGAAGGAACGTGCCCGAATCGCCCGCGACATGCACGACGAAGTCGGCTCCAAGCTTACCCGCTTGTCATTGTTAGGTGAAATGGCTGGTTGTCATCCGGGGCTTTCACCGGAGGCAAACGCAGATGTGCAGGAAATCTCGGACACGGCGCGCGAAACCATCCTAGCGTTCGATGAAATCGTTTGGGCGGTGAATCCGCGCAATGACACGCTGGCAGACCTGGTCAATTACCTCTGCCGCCATGCTGAAGAATTTTTTGAAGGTAGCACCACGGACTGTGTGTTCGATTTGCCCCAAGTGATCCCGCCCGTCATGCTTCCCACGGAAGTCAGGCACCAAGTCTTTCTCGCGGCCAAGGAGGCTCTGAACAATGTTCTTAAGCATGCCAAAGCGAGCCAGGTTTGCATTCGCATGATTCTCCATCCGGGCACCTTCGAGTTGGTGATTCATGACGACGGGTGTGGCTTCGAGCCGGGAGCGCCCAGCAGGCGCGCGGGCGGAGGTAGTGGGATGTTCAATATTCAAGACCGCATCAGCGGCATCGGGGGTCGCTTCGAATGCACGATCCAGCCTGGCCAAGGGACCCATATTTCCTTCGTGGTTCCTATTGCCTAAAACTGGCAACCGAATAGTATTGGGGCCCCGCCAGTTCGCACATCATCCCACTAGTCAGACGCCCGGCCAAATGGTCCTTAACGATCGTGTAACTGCTACCCAACTGGTTTAAC
>JAYWDF010000135.1:0-7170 GCA_043779985.1 Akkermansiaceae bacterium
TTCCTGTTACCGTCCTCCGCTACGACGGCAATGCCAAGGCATTCAAGACAAAACTGACCAAGGAGCAGTTGGGCAAAGCCCCGCAGTTCAAGTCCACGGAATGGCCTGACTACAATACCGAAGGGACCGCGACCGAAACTCTCCGTTCCTACCGTGATTCCATCGGCGGCGATGTCACCGCTCCTGACAACACCGCGCAAAACGAAAAGTCGAAGAACAAGGATGTCATGATTCCCACCGATCAGGGCAACAGCGAGAAGGATATCCAGATCACCAAGGACATCCGCTCTGCCGTCGTTGCTACGGAACTCTCCTTCAACGCCAAGAACATCAAGATCATCACCAAGGATGAGAATGTGGTTCTCAAGGGCGTGGTGGAAAACACTGCGGAACGCGAGTCGATCCTCAAAATCGCCCGCAACCACGCCAACTCCGCCAAAATCTCCGACGAACTCGAAGTCAAATCCAAGTAACCGAAAAATCTCCTATCTGAAACTCCAACCTAACAAACCAATGAACCATAAATCAGTATACGCCATCGCCACTTCGGAAAGCCAGGCCAGCCGCATCGTCGACGATCTCACCAGCGCGGGATTTTCGTCGGACGACATCTCCGTTCTTTTCCCCGACAAGGGAACCACGCACGAATTCTCGCATGAGAAAAACACCAAGGCTCCCGAAGGGGCTGTGACCGGCGCGACCACCGGTGGTGTGGTCGGCGGAGTCCTCGGCCTGCTCGCCGGCATCGGAGCCCTCGCAATTCCAGGCGTGGGTCCTCTGATCGCGGCCGGCCCGCTCCTTGCTGCTCTCAGCGGTGCCGCCGCAGGTGCCGCCGTGGGTGGAATCGCCGGAGCCCTCATCGGTCTCGGCATTCCCGAGCTTGAAGCCAAGCGTTACGAAAACCGCATCTCCGAGGGAAATATCCTCATTTCGGTTCACACGGAAACAAGTGAGGAAGTCGACCGCGCAAAGGACGTTTTGAAAAACGCTGGTGCGGAGGACATCTCGGTCACATCCATCGGTGAAGTCGCCCCGACCGCCAAGTAACAACAAGCTGTTGGAAACCCCGGGAATCCAACACATACAGTCCCCACTCGCTGGGGACTGTATCCTCCCGATCGGGGGAAATGCGTATTTCACCCGATTGGAAAAATCAATCGTCCCGCTAGAAAGTAAATGCCAGTACGCTGGCGAATGCATGACACCGGCGGCCCCAGTGCCGAGATTCAGTTCGAACCCATCAGTTGTAATGAAACCCATCGAAGAATTGTCTGTGAACGAGTGGAACTATCAGGCGCCGGCAGTGGATGCCCGTGACGGGGACTACTGGCATTACCTGGTTGCCGATTTGGGCAGGCTGGACATTCCTCTGGAGGTGGGCTCAAACAGCGCGACAACCGAAGACTCCGGATACCGGCCAGCCGAGGGACGTGAGTAAGCATCGGAAACGTGAAAGGCGGCAGTCATTTCGGAACGTTCATGTGGTGACCCGCTGGCATTCTAACATAATTATTGAAAAATGAATCAGGAACTATTAGGTTCGGCGGCGTCCTCGCGATACTTGCTCGTCCGCCCCACGCGTGATATGGTCGCACGCTCGAGCTGGCATCCATCACAGGCAAGGAGGCACACCAGATCAGGCAGGCGGACTACGAGCAGGCCAAACGCGAGTTAACCGGCCAAACGAACTTCGACCGGCAGCAGGAAATTCTCGACGGCTGGGGATGAAGCTCGGGTGAAATCAATGCATCAGGGCAATCCCAACAGCTCCAAAATGCCATGAAGGGTGGGACATGAAATCCGGCTGGATGGATATCATCATCCACCGTCTGCCGCTGGAGCAGGCGCCACCCGGTTATGATCTAAATGGGGGCAGGGAAAGCGCCGGGATAAACCGGCTTGAGACAGAGAATAAAAGACTCTGATTCTAAAAGGGACCAATTCTAAAACGCGCAATTCTAAAACGGACCATAATTATCAGAAATCCTACTTGCGTCGCGTTCGAAAATCACTCGAAGGGCGTTCAAAAGGTTCAGCCCCGCTTCAAAAGGCTCGCGCTACGCATAGCAGCCATCCCATCAGATTTTTCAACTCGCCCTCCTGCTTTTTACTCTTGCTTGAACGCTGTCAGTTCTTGGTTCTCAATGCTTACTCAGGTTTGTTTGGGATGATCAGGGTTTTTGGAAGATTTCTCGGCAACGGCTCACACGTTGACTCAACGTCGCAGGGTGGCGCAAACAGCGTCGGGTTGGCTTGATTATTTCGGTCCTTTTTAAAAGGGCTAAGGAGCCCCCTTCTTCCACGCACCGCGTCGTGCGTGGTTCGCCTCCTTTTCGAGACTCTCCAGATGATCCGTGAACTTCTTGCGCGCTCTTTCACCACCGAAAAGCTTGGTGGAGTCCGGGGGCCAAGGAGCGGCCTGACCATGGGCGCGGGCCGACCCGGCCTCCAATAGCAATTCGTGCAGCATCCGGCGCTGCCCGTCCGGCGCGGTAACCTCAATGAGAGCGTAGTAGCGCGGGGGATCCTTCGGGCCATGTGGGGCTTTCTCGCCGGTGATGCCTAAGGTCTTGATCAACGGCTTACCCTCGCTCAACAGCTTTCCCGTGAACGCCTCGGGTTCCCTACCCAGTGCCGGAATCTCTTCCGGCTTGCAACCGAAGTCCTTCGCCTGATCGGCGATGCGGCTTGCCAACAACTCGCCCCGCGCATCGGTTTCCGGACAATCCGCTCCGTAGAGACGAAAGGTTCGCAGAGTATTCCTACCCTTCGCGCTCTTGAACTCCATCGCGAAACTGTCGCCATCGAATTGCCGCTTGAGTGAGAGTTTCGCATCCCCGTGGTCCACCCATGCCACGGCGGCTTGATCTCTTGCGCCAGCCCTCGGCGCTTGGCCAAGCAGGCAAAAAATGACAAGAGCCACGACAGATTGCTTCGTAAGAAAGTGCGCGGATATCATCGGGGACTACCCCTAATAAATTGTAACGTTCTTGTCGCGTTGAAAAATAACGAAGTCGGGGGTGATAGAAGTGTCGTCGCTCGGACGGCCGGGGTTAAGGCAGATTTCGTTGAAATCAAGTGGCGAAAGTCCGGGTCTCATTCTCCTACGCCACTGGCGCTTCGTCGCTCAGCGCGGGATTCGTGCCCGATGCACTTTTCCGTTTCTATCAAACGAGAACGTGCGGTGGAACCGCTTGTCCGGCCTTACCCGCTAGACGCAGTTCACCCAGCATATCGGGGAGCCGTTCCGGCATCCCCGACAGAGGCTGGGTGATTTCTAGTAACGAATCAGGACTTCTTGCCTTGGTCATGCGCCACGACGACTGTCACCGAAGTAGGAGTGGACAGATTTCCCGCTTCATCGGTGGCTTGCAGCGTGATGGTATATACGCGGCCGCTCTTCTCTTTTCCGGAGCGTTCCGCGCGGAGCGAGACCGTGTGATCGCCGGTGATGATCCAATCCGGAGCGGTATTTCCGCTGCCTTTGGCATCAGCAGCCTGATTGGAGCTAACCGACAAGATCTTCCACGTGGTAGGCCCGCAGGCATCGGTGACCTCGGCGCTGACCTTCACTGCGACCATCTTGTGGTTCACCGGCCACAGGGACTTCGGATCTGTAGAAGTCGCGACAATTACCGGTGCGATGGTGTCCACTGTCGTGATCGTGGAAGAACAGGTGGTCACATTGCCAAGGCTATCCGTGGCGATCACCGACAGGGTATTGATCCCATCCGGCAGGCTGACGTTGTAGGAAACCACGGCACTGGTCGGAGGACCGCCAGCGGTGATGTCAGTCGACTGCATCAGCGCACCGTTCAACGCCCAAGCGACGTGCACGGCATCGCCATCGACATCGGAGACGGTAGCGGAGAAGGTGACCGGCACGCCGCATTCCACCGTGGCATTGGCAGGGCAGATGACATCGGGAGCGGCATTGACGCGGACCAACTGGCCACGCAGCTCGCCGCCCGGATTTGTGGAGGTGTGAATGTTCACATAGTCGCGGCCCGCAAGCAGGTCAGCGGCTTGGGAAGGTGTGTAAACCACCGAGCCCACGATGACCCCGCCCTTCGCGGGGATCGCTGCGGGGAAATGAACCGGCGCAAGGTTGAACAAAACCGCGGCGTTCACTCCGGCTGCTGCCGGGCCATGAATGTGCATGGAGGTGGCGGCTCCGGTCAGGTCGGTGAAACCTGCCGCCGAGCCATAGCCCATCGCAAAGGACAGGGTGGAGGTGGTGGTGTCGAAGGTGATGCCGCCGGAAACCACGTTGCCGGAGCCCGTGGTGCCGCCGACCGCAGGGACTTCGTTCGCCGGTCGCAGTCCGACCGCGGCACTGGTGCCGGTGGGCGAGAGATCGAAGTCAATCAAGGTTGCTCCCGCGAACGTGATGGTCGACAGGAAAACAATCATGGAGTTTCTGAGCGGGCAGTGAAGCGCGGCCAGTGGTTGGAATCGTTTGGTTTTCATTTTCGTTGATGGTGTAGTAATTCTTCCCGATTGGTCTTGATGCCAAGCGGCAAGAACTGACAGTAGTCGCCTCATCCATCCTTAAGCTATGGGGTGATCCCCCCCAATCGCAGATTCAGTTTACTATTATTTTAGTAGTCCCCTGGCACATCGCCCTCGATGAAAAGACAAGCCCCCGCCTTCCTGACAAATCCCAGCCCACCTAACTAACGATCTTCCCTCTTTACCGGCCGATCCATGCGCGTTAAACCTCACCTGGTCGGCAAACAGACGCACCCGCAAGGTCGAAGCCGCCCCACCCATCCAGCCTCCACTCGATGATAAAAATGGCCCCACTACCCCTCAGTGAAAAAGAACGTGTCGCAGCACTCCTGAGCTACGACGTCTTGGACACGGAATTCGAGACCGCCTACGACGAAATCACCGAGTTGGCATCCAGCATTTGCGAGGCACCGATTTCATTAATCAGCCTCATCGATCCGGACCGACAGTGGTTCAAATCCAAAGTCGGCTTGGAACCTCGGGAAACCCCGCGCGATCTTGCGTTCTGCGCGCACGCTATTTTACAAGACGAGATCTTTGTCGTGGAAGATACACTTTTGGATGATCGATTTGCAGACAATCCGCTGGTGGTTTCCGAGCCAAGTATCCGGTTTTACGCCGGAGCACCGCTGGTCACCCCGGCGGGCCACGCCCTCGGGACGCTTTGCGTGATCGATCGCGTCCCGCGGAAATTCGATGCGAAACAACGCCGGTCGCTCGAGATTCTAGCCAAGCAGGTGATGACCCAGCTCGAGTTGCGCCTGACCTTCCGCCGCCTGCAACGCGATGCGAATCGAATGTTAGAAATTATTACGGCCAAGGATAAGTTCTTTTACATCATCGCTCACGATCTCAGAGGGCCGTTCAACGTGATGACCGGCTATGCCAGAATGCTGACGCAAAACCTGAACCGCCCCGAACTGCAGGACAGCAAGGAATTGGCCGAAGAGATTGGCGAGAGTTGCGCCATGACTCTCAAGCTCCTGGACAATCTTCTGCAATGGGCGCTCTGCGAGTCCGGGAGCATCAAATTTTGCCCCACCGAAGTCGATATGGACGAACTGAGCTTTGAGGTGACCGATCTGCTATCAGGCCTGGCCCTCGCCAAATCCATCCGGGTCGTTCGCGAATGCCCGGAAGAGATCCAAGTGCATGCCGACCGCTACATGCTTTTCTCGGTGATCCAGAATCTCCTTCACAATGCGATCAAGTTCACGCCAGCGGAGGGCACGGTCCGGGTGCGCATCTCGGTCGCGGGAGGCAATGCCGTCATCGCCGTGAGCGACACGGGAATCGGCATGTCGGACCCAGTGCTTCACTCGTTGTGTCTGCTTGGCGAATCCCCGCATACCACCGGCACCGCCGGGGAAAAAGGCACCGGACTGGGTCTCTGTCTGTGCAAGCAATTCGTCGAGACCAACGGCGGCCACCTCGAAATCTCCTCGAAGGAGGGACAAGGCTCGACGTTTCGATTCGAGCTACCTCTTGCGAAAATCCAAGAGCCCGGGCACTCTCCCGTCGCCGGTTGACCCTCGCCGGAAAAGCGCGGGATCACCGCGAGTCATCGGAACTCAACGCGGCTTAAATCCACAAAATTGCTCCACGGCCGTAAGCGCCTTCACACGCCGGCAAAATCTTTTGTGATCCATTGCTGTCCGTTTCAAGACGCCTATGAAACACTGGTGTTTTTCCACGAACGACATCGACGAAAGCCTCACCGAACTCATACCAGCAGTCCAAGCAAAGACGTCTGCCGTTTTTTGAAATAAGGGCCTCTGTTGCCATTCGCACGCTCCCTTCCTGCGCAACTTCCCGCAAGCGGCATGGTTTATCACCTATGCTCCCGCAAGCAGATGACACCTGGACCATCTTCGAAGCCGCCCACCTCCTGAGTCGGGCGGGTTTTGGAGGAAGCCCTTCCGAGATCAAGACCTTCCATGCCCTCGGCCGCAGCAAAGCAGTGGAATCCTTGATTGCACCCGCCGAGCCGATGGATGCGTTTCCCCTCCCGGCATGGAGCACGGGCGAGCAGGCCATCGCAGACCTGAGGGCGCGCCGTGACCAATTCCGCGCCACTCAGATGGCGATGCGCGATCTCACCCCGGAGGAGGCGGAAAAAACCAAGCGCGAGGCGTTCCAGGCGATCCAGCAGATCAATCGCCAACACGCCTTGGAAGGTCAATCCTGGTGGTTCCGTCGGATGCTCAGGACCGCGGCCCCGCTGCGTGAAAAAATGACCCTGTTCTGGCACGACCACTTCGCCACCTCGATCCAAAAAGTCAAACAGTCCGTTCTCCTGATCCAGCAAAACGAACTGTTCCGTCAAAACGCCTTCGGCAGCTTCAAGGACCTCACCCAGGCGATCCTCATGGACCCCGCGATGATGCTCTATCTGGACACCCAGAGCTCGAAAAAGGGCCAGCCTAACGAAAACTTCGCGCGCGAAGTGATGGAACTCTTCACCCTTGGCGAGGGAAACTACACCGAGCAGGACATCCACGAAGCGGCCCGCGCCTTCACCGGCTACTCGCTCAATCCGGGCAATGCCAAAGTCACTCATAACAAGCGCCAGTGGGATGAGTCCGACAAAACCGTGTTCGGGAAGACCGGCCCTTTCACGGGCAGGGACGTGATCGAGCTCATCTTTGAGAAAAAGGA
>JAYWDF010000136.1:0-2428 GCA_043779985.1 Akkermansiaceae bacterium
GAACTCATCCTGCCGTCGGAAAATCAAGCTCAGCTCGCCAATGGCGGCCGCACCTACCGCGTCCAAACGGTCAATCTAACCAGCCTCCATGTCCGCATCAAGCAGCTCTCAGGCAGCGATCTCATCCGCGCCTATCAGGGCTACCGCAACTACACCGGCAGCGGCCACGATGGCGAATCCATCCAACCCGCCGCGCCGCTGCCCTATGCGCTGATCGCCGGTGAAACCCTTCTCGACAAAGAAATCCCGCTCGGAAATCCCGTCGATACTTCCAAGGAAATCACCCTGATTTGGGACGAACTCTTGCCCAAAAACCTCCGCAACACCGCCCTCTTCCTCGACATCACCGGCGTGTCTAACAAGGACAGCGGCAAGGAAGGTCGCCGGAATTCCCAAGCCCTCATCCAGCTCACAGACATCGGCCTTGCCTGGAAACTCACCGCCGCGGAAGCCTTGATCTATGCCTTCTCTTGCGACACCGGTGCGCCGCTTCCCGGCGTGAAAATCCAGCTCTACGGCGAGGACGCCGCCGCCCTCCAAGCTGCCACCACCGACGCCTCGGGACTTGCCACCGTGCCGCGCACCGATGCCGTCCGCCACCTCCACGCCTCGCTCGGCACGGATGGCTATCTAACCGCCTTCGACTCCACCCTCGACACCGTCGGCCTCTGGCATTTCCCGATCCGCTACTCGTGGAATAAATCTGCGGAAACCACCCGCAAGGCATTCCTCTTCACCGACCGCTCGCTCTATCGGCCCGGCGAAATTGTCCGCATGAAAGGCATCATCCGCAACCAGCGCGGCAATGCCATCGAGTTCACAAAACCCAGCCCAGCCCGCATCGTCATCGTCGATCCCACGGACAAGGAAATCCACTCCAGCCCGGTCACTCTATCAGCAAGCGGCTCCTTCGATTTCACCTACACCCTGCCCGTCGGCAAGACTGGCACCCACACCATCCGCCTCGAATTCCCCGAGGAACTCGCCCAAGCCGAAGCCCTCGAAGAGCAGTGGGAAAAACAGGAAGCTATTCTAGCAAGTGCCCGTTTCGAACTCCCGCTGCGCGTCGAAGAGTTCCGCCGCAATGCCTTCGAAGTCACCCAAACCATCGCCACCCCAGCACCCGGCGCAGCCTCGATCAGCGCGGATCTAACTGCGAAATACTATCAAGGCCAGCCAGTCGCCGCAGGAAAAGTGAAACACTTCAGCCGCGTCACCGCACAGAATCCTTACCCCGAGCGCTTCCGAGATTTCCTCTTTGGCAATCATCGCACCGACGACTGGACTTACTGGTATCACTACTTCGGCTACAGCTCGGAACAGGAGGAAGACTCCGGCAACGCCGCTTCGCAAATCCAAGGCGAGTCCCTGCTCTCCGCCGATGGCAAGGCCACCCTCAGCGTCGCCATCCCGCAGGCGGAATTCCCCACCACCCGAGAAGTCGTCATTTCCTCCGAAGTCACCGCTGCCAACAACCAAACTCTAACCTCCACGGCCACGACCACCGTGCATCCCGCGTCCGTTTACATCGGCGTCTCACGGGTCGATAGTCTGATCCGCGCGGGCGACTCTGTGCCGCTTAAAATCGTCGCCACTAACACCGCAGGCGAGCCCTTCACCGGGGCCATCAAAATTACCGCCACCCTCACCCGCGAGGTGAATTCCGCCGTGAAATCCCGCACTGACTCCGGTGCCACCACCACCCGCAATGACGTCACCGAGGAACTGGTCACCACCAGCGAACTCACCCTCGATCCTGCCGCATCCGCCGGCCAGGGCACTGCCTTCACCGTCACGCCGCGCTCTAACGGCCTGCATTTTCTAACTCTCCGTGGCAGCGATCCCGAGGGCCGCCCGTTCGCCACCGTCACCCACTTCACTGTCTATGGCACCGACGAATTTCCATGGCTCTACGAAGACGGCTTACGGGTGAAACTCGTCGCTGAGAAAAAATCCTACAAGCCCGGCGAGACCGCCCGCGTCCTCGTTCTATCACCCATCGAAGGCACCGCCCTCGTCACCGTGGAGCGGGAAAAAGTCCTCCGCTCGTTCCTTGTCCCGCTTAAGGCGAACAAGCCTGTCATCGAAATTCCCCTCACCGCCGAGGATGCACCTAACGCCTTTGTGTCCATCCTCATCATCAAGGGCGCGAAGGAGTCTGCCCGCGACCACAAACAACCCCAACTCCGGCTCGGCTATTGCGAACTCATCGTGGAAAACCTCCGCGATCAGCTTGCTGTTAGCATAGTTGCACCACCCACTTGCCGCCCCGGCGATGAGACTACTCTAACTGGCACCGTCACCCTCGCTAACGGCCAACCCGCCGCCGCCGCCGAGGTCACGCTTTACGCCGAAGACGAAGGCACCCTCGCCGTGATGGGTTACGAAACCCCGCAGCCGATGGGCTACTTCTACAAGCCCCGCAACC
>JAYWDF010000137.1:0-18249 GCA_043779985.1 Akkermansiaceae bacterium
TACCCGTCACGCGGAATTCGTCCACGTCGCTCTTAATCTTTCCAAGGTCAATCTCCACGGCCTCGCTGACTCGTAACCCGGCAAACATACCAAGGGCGAGAACAGGCACGAGGTCGGGCTTGTGGTCTAGCGCGGCCTGCATGATGAGCGCGGCATCCTCGGGGGCGTATGCTTCCGGTTCACCCGTGGTCACTTGCTCGGGTTCCAGATCGGAAACCGGGTTGCGGGCGCACAAGCCCCGAGCCGGGGAGCTGGCGTATTCAAAGAAGCCGTGAAGGGTTGCGCGGTAATGGTTCCGGCTGAGTGGCGAGAGAAACGGAGCTTCTTTCAATTTTTCGGGGTTCCGGCGACTGCGGAGAGCTGACAACCACTTTTCAACCTGTGATGCGGTGACGGTGGAAATTGCCTTGTCCCCGTAATCGACGGCAAACCGCTTCAATTGGTCGGTGAGGTTGGCGAGCTGCCGGACCTTCACCCGGCTCTTCTTGTAGGCGAGAAACTCCGCCACGGCCTCGGCAATGGGCAAGTCGGATTCTGTCGCCAGCTTCAACCGGGTGCGGATCTCGGCGAGCGAGGCGGAAACCAGATCTTCGAAACGCGGAACCTCCGCCCCCATCGCCAGTAGCTCGGCGGATTCATCACGGAAGAAATCGTAAGCGCGGCGAACCTCGGGCGGGATGTCGCCATACCGGATGCCATGGTTTGAAATCTCCCTGTCCTTGTCCCCGGCAAACGACCATGCCTTTTCCTCGTCGGCGAAGTTTTTTCTGAGGCGGACGCGCTTTCCGTCCTGCTCGGCATCATAGCTCACCCTCCAAGGTGACTTCGGGTGATTTGAGAAACCCACCTTCGCGTGAGTGAGTGTCGGTCTTTTGGGTTGCTTGGCCATGCGCGGGAGAATGCGCCAAAATGCAACGAATGGCAAGACAATTGGTTCTCTAATAGTTCCCCAAACGTAAATTCAACGAATTTCATTCCTTCCCTCAGTCTTGAAAACTGGAGAGCCGAAAGGTTCCGTGGGTTCGAATCCCACCCCCTCCGCCATGTAATCCACTTATAAACAGAGGGTTGTGATTATCGCGGTGCGAGTGGTTTCAGGCGCGGATGGATCGGCATTCCATTGGCCACAGTGAGCACTTGATGGCTCCGCATGGTTAACCTTGCGGCTAGCCCACAGTCCACAAACCGCCAGTCTGATAAGGAGCTCCGCAGCCTGTCAGAGTCAGAGTTCCTTAAGATTGATAGGCCTTGGGATGAGGATCGATTTTACCCATTTCGTGTCGTCTCCCGCGCTGACTTGAATCAGGCACGGCACCTGCTTTTCAACCCTCATCATGACCGCAAGGCGTCTGCTGGGAGCCGACCGGTCACGCGAACTCAGAGGGCCACCGCCCAAAAGGCAACTACTATGGATAACCGACTTTACACGTTCATCGCAGGTAATACCGGTCCTTGGAGCATCACCAAGATTCATACCGTCATCGGGCAAGCGCTTGAGACTGCGTCACGCCTCGATATTCAGAACACCGAGGTGCGAGAACTTCCCCCTGGATCCACATGGCTGTTGCGGGGAGCAACCAGCAACCAACGCTATGTCACGCGGCCCGAGCAATCCTCACTCGTCGCGTCACAGGCCGGACTCGGTCGCCTTGAAGCAAGCTGCGCCGCACTGATCCCGATCACCAAAACTCCTGCCTGGTGGGCCCTCACTCAGGACGAGCGGCGGGAAATTTTCGAGTCCCGCTCGTCGCATATTGCCTTGGGACTCCGCTATTTACCCGCCATTGCGCGCAGGCTCCATCACGGTCGAGACCTCGGCGAGCCCTTCGACTTCCTCACGTGGTTCGAGTATGCGCCGTCAGATGCTACGGCATTTGACGATCTCGTTGCCGCACTCCGCGCCACGGAAGAGTGGAATTACGTCGAGCGTGAAGTCGATATACGGCTGATTCGGAGTGATTCCAGCCCAGCCAGTGTCACAGCGCAATCAGGGGGAGCGTGCCAACCCATGCCGATGATTTGATTGGATTTCCCGATTCACTCGTGGGTAAAATCCCGCGTGAACCGAGCCCCTGACCGAACGATGAAATGCATGCGGGGGTGTCCCTCATTGGCTGGCGCCACCCGCCGGAAGCGCTCATGATAGAAATTCGTTCCATGGTCACTGGATTCCTGCTCTCACTGGTGCTGCCCTTCTTGTGGCTCGCCCGAATTCGGCCTTATAGCCTTCGGCACGGAGGCGGTTACACACCCGGGGCGAATTTTCTCGTGAGTAGTTGGGTGGATTGGCAGCAAGCCTCTGATACCGCCAAGGCCCGGGGCGACCGGGGGATGATTCTCACCTGCCGGCTGTTTTTGGCCGTCCACCTCATCGGTGCGCTGATTTCCTTCCTGCTGATCCTCGCCGCGAGCTTTCCTCGGTGAAATTGGACCCACCTCGGCAGCATCCGGATCGAATGGCTTCGCCCTGTCATGATTTCCCAAGGAATTGAAAACCTCGCGACATGAGGGGTTGCAAGCGCGCCCGTCAATTGCCATCTCTATGGCTGCCGGGGACCAAGCCCCACCTTCCCAGCACACTAACCACCACAGACTCATGAAACCGACACTCCTTGTTCTCGCAGCCGGAATGGGCAGTCGCTACGGCGGCCTCAAGCAAATGGATCCGATGGGGCCAAATGGTGAAACCGTGCTCGACTACTCGGTCTATGACGCTATTCGGGCGGGCTTCGGGCGCGTGGTCTTCATCATTCGCGAAGATTTCGCTGAGGCCTTCAAGCAAGGTGTTGGTGCCCGTTTCGCGGACAGGATCCAAGTAGACTATGCCTTTCAGAAACTCGATGATCTTCCCGCAGGTTTCAGCATTCCCGCAGGACGGACCAAACCCTGGGGCACCGCTCACGCCATCCGCGCCGCGCGGGATCTGGTGAAGGAGTCCTTCGCCGTGATCAATGCGGATGATTTTTACGGTGCCGACGCTTACGTGCGGGCAGCGCAATTTCTCGCCACCCCCCACCCGGAGACGGACAAGGCGCATTACGCGATGGTCGGTTACCCATTGGTCAACACTCTCTCCGACCACGGCGATGTGAACCGCGGCGTTTGCACCCGCGACGAAAACGGCCTGCTCAGCAGCGTGGAAGAGTATGTGAAAATCGAGCGCGATGCTGATGGCGTGGTCCGAGGCAATTCTCTGGACGGCAGCCGCAGGGAAGTTTGCGAGTCCTCGCCGGTCTCCATGAATTTCTGGGCCTTCAGCCATTGTTTCTACAGCCACCTCGAGAAGGAGTTCACGAAATTCATTCGCGAGTTCGGCCAATTGGAAAAATCTGAAAACTACATTCCCACCGTCGTCGATGCGCTGATCCGCTCCTGCAAGGCGGATTGCGCCGTGCTGGACACGACCAGCCACTGGTTCGGCGTGACCTATCCGGATGACAAGCAACATGTCGTCGCTTCCATCCGCAAACTCATCGAGACCGGAGAATACCCGGCAGATCTCTCGCAAGACGTCGCCCATGCATGACCTGCGGGAGATTTCCCGGATGTTCCAAATGCGGGCCGACTTCGTGTCCGCTCAGGACTACGGCTC
Organism: Akkermansiaceae bacterium; assembly: GCA_043779985.1. Taxonomy (GTDB): domain Bacteria; phylum Verrucomicrobiota; class Verrucomicrobiia; order Verrucomicrobiales; family Akkermansiaceae; genus Luteolibacter. The sequence continues at coordinate 3,593 of JAYWDF010000137.1, forward strand.
CGGGCACATCAATGACACTTACTGCGCTTGGTATGATCAGGCGGGGCTCCACGTGCGCTACATCCACCAGCGCATCAACCATCAGGTTTTTAAAAACCCCGTCCAAGTGATGGAAAATGTGTCGCGAGTCACGCAGCATGCCTTGGCCAGCCTGCTCGCGGCGGGACATCCCGAAGCCCACCGTCACACGCTCACCTGCATACCCGCCCTCGACGGCAAGCCATACGCCGTCGATCCGGCGGGCAACATCTGGCGCACCTATCCATTCATTGAGAGGGCCCGTGGCTATGATGAGATTCAGAGCAACGAGCAAGCCTTCCAAGCCGCCAAAGCCTTCGGAGCTTTCCAGAATCTCACCGCCAGCCTAACTGGCGAGCGGCTCCACGAGACCATCCCGGATTTCCATCACACGCCGAAGCGGCTTGCCGCTCTCGAAGCTGCTATTTCCAACGACCTCGCCGGACGAGCCTCCGGCGTGCAAGCCGAAATCGCCTTCGCCCGCGCCAGAGCTACGGATTGCTCGCGAATCACCGACCTCATCGCCTCCGGCGATATCCCCGAGCGTGTCACCCACAACGACACCAAGCTCAATAACGTCCTGCTAGACGAAACCACCGCAGAAGGCATCTGCGTCATCGATCTCGATACCACCATGCCCGGCTCCGCGCTCTACGACTTCGGCGACATGGTCCGCACCGCCGCGCCGACCACCCGCGAGGATGATCCCGACGTGAAGCACATCGGGATCCGGCTGGATCGCTTCGAGGCGCTGGTCCAAGGCTACCTCTCGACGGCCACCTTCCTCAATGCTGCCGAACGCGCGCACCTCGCATTTTCCGGCAAGCTGCTCACCCTGGAGTGCGGCATCCGCTTCTTAACCGACCATCTCGATGGCGACACCTATTTCAAAATCAAGCGCCCCGGACACAATCTCGACCGCTGCCGCAACCAGTTCGCATTCGTGAGTGCGATCGAGGAGAACCTTCCCGCCATGGAAGAAATCGTGACCAGCGCTTCCTACGCATCCGGAGTGGGAAAGTAGGTAATATGAGAATTGGCATGCTTCAGTCCGTAAGGTCGGCGAAGCACAACGGCAAATATTACCTCTCGTATGGTTCGAAGCATCCCGAACCGCTCTGCTTTCTTGTAAGATGACCTGAAGACCTGCAAGTGGGCGGGAGATCCGGTGCTGGCGACGAAAGTTTCTAACAAATAATATCGTCGTGATTTTTCCAACTACTGGAATTCAAGTAAGAAACTCCGGAACGGATATCGATAGATACAATAGCTCCGCTACGACTCCTTATTCAGGATACTGAAATTCCCACCGTTGAAACTTGGCCACACCGTCCCTATAGCCCGACCAACCGTTGCCGACACCAGGCGAGCCCTTCGCTGTATTCCTCGCTCTGCGGGCGGGATTTCAACAGGTTTTCCCAGAGGGTCACGGCATCGGTGAAGGCTTGAATGGCCTTTTCCTTTTGATTGGCGAGTTGCAGCGCATGGCCAAGGTCCCCTAGCAGATAAGCACCGGAGCTTTGCAATTGCTCGGGACGCGGGCCGGTGGCGGATGGGTTGACTTCGAGCTGGCTGAGCAAGTCTTTGGCTCTCCGGATCAGGGCGATTTCATCATCGCGCTGCCCGGCCATGCCTAACATCCTTCCCTTCTGCCACCACAACAGCGCGAGCCGATAGGAGACCATCGAATTATCAGGTGCCGAGGCGCGGATGTCCTCAAGCATCCGGATGCCCTCGTTGTAGTCCTTCATCGCTTCGGCGGACAGTCCACGGTCACGCTGGATTCCCGCACGCAGCCCGAGCTGGGACGCTTTTCTTGACACGGCTTCAACATTGTCTGGTTGTTCGACCACCAGCCGGTCGAGCAACTTCATCGCCTCCCTGGAAATTGTTTCCGCGCCCGCGATATCGCCGGAGAGAACCGCGGACTCAGCCATCGCACCGTAACAGCCCGCTAGATCGAGGCGCAACGCGAAGTCTTCGGGTTTTTCCTTCAAGAGTTTCACCAATTCCACCGACGCGAGCGAACGCACTTCGCGCGCGTCTCCGAGTTTACCCATCCCCTCGAGAATGGTCGCGGAGGACAGATAACAGGCAGCCAGCTCGGATCTGAGAATTGCCGCGTCCGGGCGTTGATCTGCGATGTGGTTGAGTGTCTCGGTCGCGTGAAGAAGTTGCTGCAAGGCTTTCACGTCATCGCCCTTCGCCGCGAGTAGTTTCGCCTCGTGGAAATCGAGAATCGCCATCAGTTGGTTCAAGCGGTCGCTATCCACTTCCGCCGGTGGCACCGCGACCAAGGCAGCGCGAGCTGCCATGAATGATGACTCTGCGTCAGGATCCGCATTGGACTGACGGAGCAGGGCGAGCAGCAGTGAGTTGGTCGCAATCCGGAATTTCAACTCGGCATCCATCGGCAAGGAACCCCATGCTTCCAGAGCCTCCGCCAAGCGCTTGCTGGCAGCCGGAGCATCGCCTGCCGCGAGCGAAATTTCAGACAACTGGAGACGGACCCGCGCCCGCTCGTCCGCCAGTGCGCCAATGTCCCCCGTGCGCGTTAGAAAATCCTGGAAGTAACGTTCCAACCGTTTCAAGCGCAGCTCCCGCCCGTCGAGTGGTGGGAGGCGTCGGTTTCCTTTTTCCATCGCCCAGGAAAACAAGCGGTCGCCGATCAGTCGCGACGCCTCCAGCCGGGTGATCGATAAGTCACGCTCGTAGGCGAGCGCCTGTTGGGCCTCCGAGAGCTCCTGCTCGGCCTTGGTTTTGGCAAGGATGGCGGCATTCCCCGAGCGGGTGAGCAACGTGGCGTCGTTATTTCGCTCGCTGCGTTCCTTGATGAACTGCGAGTGCGTCAGCTGCCACATGCCCCCCAGAACCACCGCGGTCGCCGTGGCGGCACCCGCGAAAAACAAGCCTCGCCACGCCCGGCGCTCGGCGCGCCGCCTTTGATCGAGCAAGGCCTCGCGCTCGACGTCGGCCGAGGCCTTCGCTTCCATGGCGTCGAAGCCCGCCGCCACTTCCATCATCGTTGCCGGGCGCATGGTCGGGTCCAGCGGCAGGCAGCGGTCGATCCATTCGCGAAATCCCGCCTCCAGCGGATTTTGAGCGGTGTCGGGCCAGGTTACCGCGGACTGGGCATCGAGATTTCTGGCGATTTTCGCAAGGTCCGCCTGAATCCCTTCCTTGTGCGTCTCGCCAGCGGAGGGTGCTACGATATTGAAGGTGTCATGACAGCGTGGGAAGCGGCCGGTGAGTATGCGATAAGCCAGCACCCCGAACGAATAAACATCCCAGCGGTAGCCTGCCTCCTCGAGATAGCCCGCTGGATCCCGCAGCTGCTCCGGAGCCTGATAGAGCACGGCGTCTGTGAAATTGAAGGTCTTCGCGCCCGGTAGGTTTCCCATCACCCAGTCACTCAGGAGAAGCTCTCCATTTTCAGCGAAGAACACATTGCCCGGCTTCAAATTGCCGTGTGCCACCCGGCGTTCGTGCATCCCAGCGAGCGCGCGGGCAATCGATCGCACCACCTTCCATGAATCCATCCCTGGATATTCGCTGAGTCGCATTTGCAAGCTCCACTGGGTCGGCGTCGAGTCGGAGCCTCCGCCCTCCAGCAGTGGCGTCACCCAAAACGCCGGGTCTGACTCCACATCCGACGCGAGCAGCGGCATCACCCCTCCCGGCCAGCCCCCGCTGCCGAGTCGGTGCGTTATCTGTTCAAGCAACCGGGGCGAAATCGCCATCTGATCGAAAACTTTCACCGCGCAATCCTCCCCGGTAGGGGTCTTCGCTCGGTAAACTCGCCCACATCCGCCAACGCCGATGGCCCTGCCCAGTTCAAATCCCTTCACTCGAGGCGCTTCCATTGCCAAAATGTCTAGATGGTAAATCCATTCACGCCAATCCTGAACCCACAGGAACTGCATTTTTGAAATGTCTGATTCGCCCTTGCCGTAGTCAGTTGTTGAAGCCATCCATTCCCTAATCTTTAACGATTATGACACCGAAATGCCCCGGCAACCCCCTTGAGCGCTACGCATCCCGACGCGAGTTCTTCTACGTCGGCCTGTTGGGCGGCATCGGGCTCACCCTGCCGCAGTTTCTCCGCAACCAGGCGTTTGGGGATACCAAAACTTACGGCAAGCACGATGCTGTCGCGCAGGGCATCATCCACATTTTCCTACCCGGCGGCCTTGCCCACCAGGAATCCTTCGATCCCAAACCCTTTGCCCCTGCCGAATACCGCGGCCCTTTCGGTGCCATCGACACGAAACTTCCCGGAATCCAGTTCGGCGAGTTGATGAAGGAAACGGCAAAAATCGCCGATAAAATCACCCTGATTCGCTCCATGTCCCATGGCGAGGCCGCCCACGAGCGCGGCACTCACAACATGTTCACCGGCTACCGTCCGTCTCCGGCACTCGAATATCCGTCCATCGGCTCAGTCATCTCGCACGAGTTAGGCCCGAGAAACGATCTACCGCCGTATGTCTGCGTCCCATCCGTGCCGAACGAATATGCAAACTCCGGCTACCTGTCCTCCGCGTTCGGCCCCTTCGCCCTCGGCTCGGATCCGGCGCAGGGCGATTTCCAAGTGCGAGACCTGAACCTGCCCAAGGGGGTGGACGATGCCCGCTTCGCCCGCCGCCGATCCTTACTGGAAACCGTGGACCACCACTTCCGCACTCTCGAAGAATCCGACGCGATCAACTCTATGGACGCGTTCTATCAACACGCGTATAAGCTCATTTCCTCACAAAAGGCCCGTGAAGCCTTCGATCTCAAGGCCGAACCTGACGCGCTCAAGGATGAATACGGCCGCAGCGCCGCCGGTCAGCGGATGCTGCTGGCCCGTCGCCTCATCGAGGGCGGCGTCCGCTTCGTGTCCCTCACCGCGGGTGGGTGGGATCATCATGACAACATCAAGGGTAACATCCAGAAAGAGCTGCAGCAAACCGACAAGGCCATCGCCGCGCTCATCCGTGATCTCGACCGCCGGGGCATGCTAGACTCCACGCTGGTCATGGTTACCACCGAGTTCGGCCGCAGCCCGAAGATCAATGCCACCGGCGGGCGCGATCACTGGCCGCGTGTCTTCTCCACCATGCTCGCTGGCGGCGGCATGAAACAAGGCTACGTCCACGGCGCATCCGATGCGCTCGGCGGAGAAGTCGATACCGACGGCGTGAGCGTCGCGGATCTCGCCACCACCCTCTACAACCAGATCGGCATCAACGCGGACACCGAGCTGATGTCACCCGGAAACCGCCCGATCGAAATCGTCGCCGGCGGCCAGGTCCTCGATGCGCTTCTCGCAAAAAAAGCCTGAGCCGTGATCCGCGCCCTAACCATCTACCTGGTGGCATCGGTCACCGCACTCGCCGGATTTTCTCCCGAGCTCTCGCTCGTCAATCCCCGCGGCGGCCAACGAGGCACGGAAATGGAAGTGCACTTTCACGGCGAGCGCCTGGAGGAGATCAGCGAGGCGCTTTTCTACGAACCGGGTCTCAGTCTTTCAAAGATCGACGTCAAGGACGGAAAGCACGCCGTAGCGCAGCTCTCCATCGCCTCCGATGCGGCACTCGGCGAGCACTCGCTGCGCCTGCGCGGCCCCGGCGGACTCACCGAACTCCGCTCATTCTGGGTCGGTCAATTCCCCTCAGTGCCGGAAGTAGAATCTAACGCCACCTTTGATCAAGCCCAACGCGTTGCGCTCAACAGCACCGTCGAAGGCATCGCGGGCAACGAGGATGACGACTACTTCATCTGCACTGTGAAAAAGGGCCAACGTCTATCCGTAGAGGTCGAAGCCATGCGCCTGGGCCGAGTGATGTTCGACGCCTACGTCGCCATTCTCGACCCTCGGAAATTCGAACTCGCCTCCTGCGATGACACGCCGCTGCTGCGCAACGACGCATTTGCTTCCATCATCGCACCCGAGGATGGTGACTATCGAATTCTCGTTCACGAGGCCGCCTACGAGGGCAACGATAACTGCCAATACCGCCTGCACATCGGCACTTTTCCCCGTCCCAAAGCGGTTTTTCCCACCGGAGGAAAGCCGGGAGAAACCATCGAGTTCACCTTCATCGGAGACCCGTCGGGACCCATCCGCCAAACGATCACCCTGCCGCAAGTCGCGAGCGACCGCTTTCCGATTTTCCCGCAGCAGGACGGACTTTTCGCCCCATCACCACACTGGATCACCGTTTCGCCGATTGAGGCAGTTCGCGAATCCGCAACGGATCACGATGCGTCCTCCGCCACTCCCGCCCCTCCCATCCCATGCGCCGTGCACGGAGTTCTCGATGGCAATACGAAATCGGATTGGTTCAAATTCACTGCCAAAAAAGGACAAAACCTCGTCGTCCGGGTACTCGCCCGCAGCCATCGCTCGCCGCTGGATTCAGTGCTCTCCCTCCATCAGCTCGACGGCAAACAACTGGCCACGAACGATGACCAAGGCGGGCCCGACAGCATCATCAACTGGACCTGCCCCGGCGATGGCGACTACGGCATCCAGATCCGTGACCAACTCAACCGCACAGGAGCCGATTTCACCTATCGTATTGAAATCACCGAAAAGTCCCCATCCCTCGCGGCCTCGCTACCTACCATCGAGCGCGTTAACACCCAGAAATGGAAAACCATCCCGATCCCCCGGGGCAATCGCTACGCAGCGGTCATCAACGTCACGCGGGAGAACATCGCGTGCGATTCCGTTTTTGAAGCGGGTCCGCTGCCCGCCGGAGTCACGATGCACAGCCCGCCGATCCCCCGCTCCATCAGCACCTTTCCCGTGGTCTTCGATGCCGCGCGGGACGCTCCCGTCGCCGGAAGCCTGGTTCCATTTTCACTCAAGTCCACAGGTGATGCTCCAGCCCTAACTGGAAAATTGATGGATACGATCCATCACGTGGACATCAACAATGAAGGGCCCTATCATTCGGTTACCGTGGATCGCATCGCCACGGCCGTCACCGTCGAGGCACCGTTCAAAATCGACCTCGAAGCTCCGCCAGTCCCCCTTGTCAAGAACGGCACCCTCAGCCTCAAGGTCCGCGCCACCCGCAGTGCCGGCTATACCGAGAAAATCAACGTCCGCTTTCTCTGGAACCCTCGCGGCGTCAGCGGCCCCGTCACCCTCGACATCCCCGGCGATCAGTCGGAAAACCTCTACGAACTCAACGCCAGCAGCGACGCTGCAGTCGCGGATTGGCAAGTCTGTGTCCTTGCGGAGGCGAATACCCCGCACGGCCCGGTCCTCGTCGCTTCCGCGCTCACTCCGCTCAAGGTCGCAGAGCCTTACATCAGCATGACTCTCGACCTCGCAGCCACCGAACAGGGCAAGCCGGCCGCCATGCTCGCGAAAATCGAGACCGGCCATCCCTTCGAAGGTCCCGCCAAGGTCGAGCTCATCGGGCTTCCCAACGGCGCGACCTGCCCGCCCCAAACTTTCACTAAGGACCAGACCGCCCTCACCTTTCCCATCACCGTGGCTGCCGACGCCAAAACCGGAAAACACAACGGGGTGTTCTGCCGCGTCCTCATTCCCGAAAACGGCACTACCATTCTCCATCAGACCGCCATGAACAGCACGCTGCGGATCGATGCCCCTTCCGCCGCTCCGTTGGCCAAAGTCGATACCCAGGCCCCAGCAAAGCCCGCCGATCCCCAGGCCAAGACCGAACCCGCAAAACCCCTCTCACGCTTGGAACAACTTCGCCAGCGTGCGAAGTGACACTCCCGTTATCGACCCTGCTCGCACCATCATCCATGCACAGCAGCCCCCCGATCACTTGTCGGACGTGTCGATAAACTGCGCGAAGGTCTCCCCTTGCAAGCGATCGAGCGCCTTCTGATGCATGTCGAAAAACGTGTCGTGCAACGGACAAGGCGTCCCATGGCCACACCAGTTAGGACCGAACGGACACATCACTCGCTCTTCCAGATTTTCAAACACCCGCACCACGTCAAGCAGAGTGATTTCCGCCGCCGGACGCGCCAAGCGGTAGCCACCCGACGGTCCCGGAGTCCCGTCTACCAATCCGGCACGGGACAACATCGTTAGGATTTTCGCGATCAATTGACGCGACATCTCACGCGACTCAGCGATCTCCGCGCTGCCGGACAATCGATCTTCTCTGGAAACTCCCGCCAAATAACTGACCGCGGAGATCCCAGCCTGGGCCAGCTTGCTGTAAGTGAACACCTCCTCAGAATGCAGATCCCCCACCCTCGCGTCGACGCTAGATTCAAAATAACGAAATAATTTTCTTCATTAAGCCCTCCCGAGGTGAAATATTGAATTCGTCAGCCTCCCATGGACTTCAGTGCCAAACAAATCCATCGCCAAAGCCCAGCACGCGCTGCTGAAAGCGGATTACGCGCAGCAGATGAGAAGCCCCGCGTAGCCGATTTCGCGCAAACCGTAAATCATCCGCATGTCATGCACATGCATCCCAACTCCGCCGACCCGTTCGCGGATCGTCCCTTCCTCGCTTTCTGGGAGATCACCCGCGCCTGTGCCCTCGCCTGCTCCCATTGTCGCGCCACCGCCCAACACCGCCGGGACCCCTCCGAACTGACCACCTCCGAGGCCCTTCGCGTGGTCGACCAACTCGCCGAACTCGCCCCTCCCATGCTCATCCTCACCGGCGGCGACCCGATGATGCGCCCCGACGTGCTCGACATCGCCGCCCGCGCCTCGGCCGCCGGCATCCGCGTCGGCCTCAGCCCGTCCGCCACCGCGCGCCTGGTGAACTCTGATTTCGACAAAATCCGCGCCGCCGGCATCGACCGGATGTCGCTGAGTCTGGATGGAGCCACCCGAGAAACACACGACGCCTTCCGCGGCGTGGCCGGCACCTATGACCGCACCCTGCGAGCCATCGAACTGGCACGCAAGGCGGGCATCACCCTCCAGATCAACACCACCCTCACCCGCTCCAATCTCCACGAATTCGGCGCCTTCCGGGACCTCATGTTCGAGTGGAAACCGGAAATGTGGAGCGTCTTCATCCTCGTTCCCACCGGCCGCGCGGGTGCCGATGATGTGCCTGAAGCGGACGCACTTGAAACGATCTTCGAGGAAATGGCGGATCTCGTTGGCCGGGCTCCATTTGCCATCAAAACCACCGAAGGACACCACTTCCGCCGGGTGCTTGCGCAGCGCGGCAAAGGCGGGTCCAGCGGGCGCCCGGGCATGCGCTCGCCCCTCGGCATCCGCGACGGCCGCGGCGTAATGTTCATCTCCCACACCGGTGATGTTAGCCCGAGCGGTTTCCTGCCCATCGTTTGTGGCAATGTCCGCGAAACAAGCCCCGCCGCGATCTACCGCGAGCACCCATTGTTCATTTCCCTCCGCGATTCCGACGCCCTCGGCGGCAAATGCGGCCGCTGCGAATTCCGCACCATCTGCGGGGGATCGCGCTCGCGCGCCTACGGTCTGACCGGCGATCCATTCGCCGAGGATTCCGCCTGCTCCTACCAACCCGGTCTCTCTCCCGTTTAAGCAATCAACACGCCTCACCCCATGATCAATCTCACCCGCCTCTGGACCGGCCACGAACAACCTGCTGATGGACTCCGCTATGGGCACGGCCAAGACGCCGTCGCCACCGCCCGCGGGCGCCGCCCCATCGTCGTTTGGAACATCACGCGCACCTGCAATCTTCGTTGTGTGCATTGCTACTCGGACTCCATGGCGGCCCGCTATCCAGGCGAGCTGAACTGGGAACAAATGCGCAGCGTGGTAAAAGACCTGGCAGCCTATCAGGTCCCCTCGCTGCTCCTTTCCGGCGGTGAACCGATGATCCATCCGCGGTTTTTCGACCTCGTCGACCTCGCCTCGGATGCCGGTTTAAAACTCACCATCTCCACCAACGGCACGCTGATCACTCCGGAAAAGGCGGCCCAACTCAAGATCGCCAATGTCGCCTATGTCGGGATCTCGCTCGATGGCATCGGTGAGGTTCACGACCAATTCCGCGGCAAGGAAGGTGCCTTCAAGGCTGCCGTCGACGGCTTCCGGTATTGCCACGAAGTCAGCCAGAAAACCGGCCTCCGCCTGACCCTGACCCGCCACACGGTCTCGGACATCGACCGTATCCTCGACTTCATCGAGGACCAGGGCATCCAACGGGTTTGCTTCTATCACCTCGTTCCCTCAGGGCGAGGCAGCGCACTGCAAATCCTGCGCCCCGAAGAATCCCGCCTTGCACTCGATACCCTGATCACCCGCGTCGAGCAGTGGCACCGTGCCGGCATCCATCGGGAACTCCTCACGGTCACCCAACCGGCCGATGGCCCTTACCTCCTGCTCCGCATGCAGCGGGAAAACCATCCCAATCTCGAGACCGCCCGCCAACTTCTCGGCTGGAATGGCGGCGGTGCGAATAGCTCTGGCCGCGGCATCGCAAACATCGACACCCAGGGCAACGTCCATCCCGACCAGTTCTGGCAGGACGTCCAACTCGGCAACGTCAAACGCACCCCGTTTTCCGAAATCTGGGAAGGCCGACATGCCCCCTCAGCCGCCCGGCTCGAGGAAATCCGCTCCGTAGGCCTCCTCAGTACGGCCGAGCGCCAGGTAAAAATGCTCGGTCGCTGCGCCGACTGCCGCTGGTTCGACCTCTGCGGCGGTGGCTTCCGCACCCGCGCCGCGGCGATTAATGGCAACATCTGGGGCTCAGACCCCGGCTGCTACCTCAGCGACAGCGAGATCGCCAAGGAAATCCTAACTTCGGTCTGATCCGATCTCCTAACATTGGTTAGCATGAACTTAAGATCTTGGATTAAATCACGAACCATCAAGCGGCGCATTTCATGATCCTACCCGAATCAACTCCATCCACTTTGCCAGACATCACAAACCGTGCCGACTTGGCACGCTTGGTTGACGCCTTCTACGCCAAGGTGCAGGCCGACGCGGATCTTGGCCATGTCTTCGACGGGGTGGCCAAAGTCAATTGGGAGAGCCACCTGCCGAAAATCTGTGACTTCTGGGATACCGTGATTTTCCGCGCCGGCACCTTTCGGGGAAACCCCATCGCCGCTCACGCGAAGCTCATCCCCCTAACTAACATGAGCTGGCCCCTGTTCGAGCGCTGGTTGCATCTGTTCCGCGAGTCCGTCGGGGAGCTCTTTTTCGGTGAAAAAGCCGAGCACATCGTCCGCTGCGCCGAAGACATGGCGAGCGTCATTTACAGCCGCATCCACGGCGTGCCCGATCCACGCTTCGATCCCGAGCTATTATCTCCCGAACAACGCGCGCGCTACTCCAGCCCCGCAATCCGCGCACAGCCAAATAAACGTGCCATTCTCCCCAACCCTGATAAAAACCAAAGTTAATCCCATGAAAACCAACGCTCACTTCATTTCAACCCTCCGCCCCGGCGCGGCGGCCTTATTGCTAGGCTCATTACTCGCCTTCCCAGCCATCGCGGCCGAAGGTCCCGGCACCACTCCACCCAAAGGCCCCATGGCCAAAGGCGTCGACCCGGAGATCGTCGGCGAGGAAAAGGCCGTGCTCACCAGCCCGCCACTCGTGCCACCGCCGATCACCCGCAAGACTCCGACCAAGCTCGTCGTCAACCTTGAGGTCATCGAGAAAGTCAAACGCATGGCAGACGGAGTCGACTATCTGTTCTGGACCTTCGGCGGGGACGTTCCGGGAAGCTTCATCCGCGTGCGCCAGGGTGACCTCATCGAGTTCCATCTCGGCAATAATCCAGCTAACAAAATGCCCCACAATATCGACCTCCACGCCGTCACCGGACCCGGCGGCGGCGCGGCCTCCTCATTTACCGCACCCGGCCACCAATCGCAGTTTTCCTTCAAAGCCCTCAACCCGGGCTTGTATGTCTATCACTGCGCCACCGCGCCAGTCGGCATGCACGTGGCGAACGGCATGTATGGCTTGATCCTCGTCGAGCCCAAGGAGGGCCTGCCCAAGGTCGACCATGAATACTATGTGATGCAGGGCGACTTCTACACCGCCGGCGCCTTCGGCGAAGAAGGACTCCAGTCCTTCGACCAGGCGAAGGCGGTCAACGAACAACCCAGCTACGTCGTCTTCAATGGTGCCGTCGGATCGCTCGTCGGTGATAGAGCGCTCAAGGCAAAGGTGAATGAAACCGTCCGGCTTTATGTCGGAAACGGCGGGCCTAACCTATCCTCGTCATTCCACGTGATCGGTGAAATCTTCGACCAGGTCTATCAAGAAGGCGGCACCGTCCCCACCCAAAAGAATGTCCAAACCACCATCGTCCCTCCAGGCGGCTCGGCGATTGTCGAATTCAAAACCGATGTCCCCGGCACCTACATCATCGTCGATCACGCCTTGTTCCGCGCCTTCAACAAGGGAGCGCTCGGCATGCTGAAAGTGGAAGGTCCGGAAAACCTCCTCGCTTACTCCGGCAAGGAAGTGGACGAGACCTACCTCGGCAGCGCCGGCATGAGCCAGGATTCCAAGGTCGCGGAGCTTGAACAACAGAAAAAAGAAGCAATCAAGGCCGACCCGAAAATCGCTGGTTTGTCCAAAGACATCCTCATGGAAAAAGGCAAACGCGTGTTTTCTCAAACCTGTTTCGCTTGCCATCAAATGACCGGTGAGGGCATCCCCGGAGTGTTCCCCCCCTTGGCGAAATCCGACTTCCTGATGGCCGACAAGAGCCGGGCCATCACCGCCATCATCAAGGGACTGTCTGGTCCCATCAAGGTGAACGACAAAGACTTCAACGGCGTGATGCCGCCCGTCGCCATCAATGACGAACAAGTCGCTCAAGTTCTAACCTATGTCCGCAACGAGTGGGGCAACACCGGCGACATCGTCACCGTCGATGAAGTCCGCAAGGTGCGTGCCGAAGGAGCCCATTGACCGGCGCCATGCGAAAGTCTGTTTTCATTTCCCTCGCCGCCGCGTTGCTAGGCGCGGCGGCGCTCGGAGGATCCGAGCTGATGCCGGTTCCCGCTGGCATCTATCTGCCCCTGTTCCGGGGCGAGAACGACCTGAAGGAAATTCCGGTCGCGCGCTTCCTCCTCGCCAGCACCGCCGTGACTAACGGGGAATTTCTCGACTTCGTCCGCGCCAATCCGCAGTGGCAACGCTCACGGGTGAAGCGCTTGTTCGCCGATGACGGTTATCTCCAACAGTGGTCCGGCGACACCGAACTCGGCACGCGCTGCACGGCCGCCCAGCCCGTGACCTGGGTCTCATGGTTCGCCGCCAAGGCTTACGCTGCATGGAAAGGGGGGCGACTCCCCACCACCGCCGAGTGGGAACTCGCCGCAGGCATTGGATTCACCCGGGAGGACGGGGCCGAGGAGCCGGAGTTCAAGCAAGCGATCGCCCGCTGGTATGCCAGCCCTTCGCCAGCCACGCTGCCCGCCGCCGGCTCAGGGCGGGCGAATCTCCACGGGCTGCGCGACCTGCACGGCTTGATCTGGGAATGGACCAGCGATTTCAACTCCGCCATCGTCACCGGCGACGCCCGCGGCGACACCGGCTTGGAACGCCAACTCTTCTGCGGTGCCGGCTCGCTCGGAGCCAAGGACACCTCGAACTTTCCCGCCTTCATGCGCTTCGGTTTCCGCTCCAGCCTGAAAGCGTCCTATACCGTTCATAATCTCGGATTCCGCTACGCCAAAGACCCATGAAAACGCTGACTTTTTGCATCTGCCTGATCACCGCCAGCCTCGCACCCGCGGCCGAAAAGCCGCCGTGCTGCCGCGAGACCGCGCCGACCACCCCGCTCACCGACAAGTCGCTCTATCAACTTGATTCGACGTGGACCTCCGACGTCGGCAAGGAAATCAAACTCGGCGTGCTGCGCGGCCGGCCGCAAATCGTGGCGATGTTTTTCACCAGCTGCGAATATGCCTGCCCGGTCATCGTGGAGAACATGAAAGCCATCGAACTAGCACTGCCCGCAGCGCTGCGCGGCAAGGTGGATTTCCTGCTCGTCAGCTTCGACGTCGAGCACGACTCACCCGCCGCGCTGAAGGCCTACCGCGAGAAAAAACAACTCGCCAACGCGAACTGGACCCTGCTCCGCGGCCGCGAGGACGACGTGCGTGAACTCGCAGCGCTGCTCGGCATCAACTATCAACGCGACGCCCGCGGCCAATTCTCCCACTCGAATATCATCAGCGTGCTCAACGCCGAGGGCGAAGTCTCATTCCAACAAACGGGCCTGAACAAGGACCCCAAGGAAACCGTCGCCGCCCTTGAAAAATTATTGGCCGTCATACCCGGCTCCTCCACCCCATGAGTTTTCCTGCCTGCCGACACGCCAAGCGCAAAGCCAGCCCATCCCTCCAGACCCTCGTGTGGTTAGGCAGCGAGCCCTACCGGATCTTCTTCCTCAGCGGCATCCTGTTCAGCATCGCGGGAGTCGCCATGTGGCCGCTTTTTTTCACCGGGCACCTCCCGTTCTATCCCGGCGTCAGCCATGCGCGGGTGATGATCGAAGCCTTCGGCGGCGCTTTTGTGATCGGCTTCCTCGGCACCGCCGGGCCGCGGATGCTCTCCGCACCGCGACTGAAGCCGTGCGAGGTCATCGCGCTGTTCCTCCTGCATCTCGCCAACGGGTTCTGTCATTTGCACGGGTTCACGATCTGGGGCGATGGCTTGTTTCTCA
>JAYWDF010000138.1:0-2420 GCA_043779985.1 Akkermansiaceae bacterium
GCCGGCGGGGAGCTTGATGCGGAGGCCGCAGGCGGCGCATTGATGATCGTAGATGGAGAGGATCTTGCGGCGGAAGGCGGGAGAGCGGCCGTATTCGAGTTCTTCCTCGGCGACGAGGGAGAGTGATTGACGATTGATGATTTCCGATTGTTGATTTTTGATTTGGGAGAGATGGGGAAAGTAGCGCGAGATGAGAGACTCACGCATGAGCTGGCGGTTGGCGGGGATGGCGACGAGGTATTGGAAGCCATCGGTAAAGCGGGCGAAGACCTGGCCGATGTCGGCGACGCGAATTTGCCGGCGGATCGGCGTGGTGCCGTTGTTTTCGAAGGCCTGCCAGAAGCCATCGCCTGCCAGATAGCGGAAGGGCAGATCCGGGTTGTTCTGGTCGTTGTGTTTTTTGACGAGCAGGAAGCGGTCGGTGAAGCGGTCGCGGAGTTCCTGGCACCACGGGATGCGCTCGGGTGTGGCGAGGCCTTCGTCGATGAGGTCGAAGGCGGCGAGCAGCAGCAAGGGTTTGTGTGGCTTCTCGTGAGGAGCGCCTTCCTCAAGCGGCGTGGTCCCGACATTGAGGTCGTAGAGGCGTTCGATGGCGGCAGCGAGGAGCACAGGGATAGACAAGCGGGATGACTGCTAGGTGGCTAGCAGAAAGAGCGGGAGTGTTCACTCCGTCATGAGCCAAGGTTCAGCCAAGTTTCCCAGTGGTTTTGGAAGATCGCGGGAACGCCTGCGAGGCGGCAGGCGCGGATGGTATGACCGGTGCCGCCGGCTTCGGGGTCGGCGGGATCGATCCAGAACAAGGCGGCGATGGGAGGCGGTAGGGCGTGACGGCCTTGGCGTGCCGAAGGTGGAGAGCCGGCGACTTTCATCGTGTCGCGGATCAGGCAGGCGGCTTGGGCACCGGTGCGGCCACCGCGTCCGTAACATTTCATCAGGCCTCGGTTGCCAGGAGTGGCGGCGATGGTGAGGGCCTGGACTTCTGCGAGTGCCTCCGGATCGAGTGATTCGGGCGAGTCGTAGCGGACGAGTGGGTGTCGATCGCGCAGGCGGTGGCTGGCATAAGGAGCGATGATTTCGAGGCGTTCCGGCGCGGATGCGATGATCCCGGAGGAAAAAGCTTCATCGGCCCCGGTGGCATTGCCCGAGCGGAAGCGGAGGCTGGGGAATCGCTCGGCGAGCTGGGAGGCGATCCGCCGTGCGCTCTGGGCGGAGCTTTCCGGCATGGAGCGCCGTCCCTCGACCAGGATCACGGGGGCGGTGGCATTTGAAACCAATGCGGTGAAGTCGTCAAAGTGCATGGAGGAGAGGGGTGGGGAGGAATGTTGGATGGGGTAGGGTGGGCGGATGCTGCGGACGGCTCGCGCTGCTAGTGGTGCCAAGTCGGCGCACCCGGCGGTCACGACGGTCACGGCCTACCGGTTTTCGATCTCCATCCGATCGAGGCGGAAGGTGCGGGCGGCGTGGCGGGTCTGGCACCAGCCGAGCAGGTAAATCGGATTCAGGGTGCCCACCCCGCAAGTAGGTTCGCAACGTGAGGTGGTGAAGACCAAGACGGGCAACACCCGGCGGGACCTCCCGGGTTCTGATCCTGCGAAGTACTTGAACTGGATGGGTTCGCCCAAGCCAATACTCACGAGAAGCACAACCACAAGGGTGGATTCATTCACGTCAGGGATCACCGAGAAACTTTCAGGAATGAGCGGCAGGCGTGGCAGGCGCAGCCATGCTAAAAGCGATTCAGGATCGATTGTTGTCGCCGAAGCTGCGGTAGCCTGGGGCGCGGGATTCGGGTGTAAAACCTCGCCGGGACGGGGTGAATTCCAAACGGGACGCGGATAGAAAGCCGCGGAAAGCAGGTGGAAGAAGGAGCGACGGATCATGGCGGTGGGAGTTTGAGCGTTTCAGCGTTTGAGAATCTCAGCTTTTACCACAAGGGGTGGGACAAATAGCGTGGGTGGGTAGAGAAATATTGGATTTTTTGTGGGTGGTTTTTGAAAGAGGGAAGGGGGATGATTTCGGCATTCCGCTCGAATAAGCAGCATCCGACTTCCGTTTCACCGACCATGAAAGCGCACTTCCTCACGGCCTTGATTTCGTTCGCTTTGTCGCTCGTGTCACCCGCGCAAACCTGCCGGGAGCTTGTCCGCGATGCATCCGGGCGCATCGTCCAGACCATCGACCGCCAGACGAGCGCGGGCGGCGGGGTGCAAGCCACCACGCGGGATGCCTCGGGACGGATCATCGGCACCGCCACCACCCACCCGAATGCCGGGGGCCGCTCGCAAACCCACTACCGCGATGCCAGCGGCCGAATCACCGGCACGGCTAGTGTCTCGTAAAACTCAAATTGTTGGATAGAGTGATTTGAGTTTGATCCGGGCTTTTTGGTTGGTGAACTGCCAATTGATGGATTTGGACTC
>JAYWDF010000139.1:0-2419 GCA_043779985.1 Akkermansiaceae bacterium
ATCACCCTACTTTTCGCACTCCCATCCGTCGTTGCCGAGCCCGAGACTCCTCAAAAAACGGGTGACCCAAAATCCGAGTTGATGAGCGCTGCAAAAAACACTCAATCAAAAGCAACCGCAGCGATCGAGGAGTCCAGGAAACGAGCCGAGGCATTCGCCCAGAAAAACGACGATCGAATGGCCAAAGCGGAAGCCTTGATGACCCGCCAAGAAGCAGACGTCACCCGGCAAGAAGCCCAAATCGACCGCTACGACAAAATCTTGGCCACTTGGGAAAGGCAACAAGCCGAGTATCAGCGCTACCTCGATTCCCTTCCCAAGAAGTGAGCTCCCTCCCGCAGGCCGCACCGCCCCCACCGTGCACAAGGAGCCGCTCGTGTTCGAAGACGTCCACGTCTCGATCCGCAGCTACGCCTGATCAACCGGGCCTTGGTGTGATTACCTAAGCACCCAAGTAGGCGGCCTGCACCTGTGGGTCGGCCTTCACTTGGGCGGACGGGCCTTCCAGCAGGATTTTCCCGGTTTCGAGCACATAGGCATAGCTGGAAATGTCGAGTGCGAGATTCGCGTTCTGCTCGACAAGGAGAATCGTGAGGCCCTGCTCGCGGTTGATCTCCACGATCCGCTCGAAAATCGTCTTCACCAGCAGCGGCGCGATGCCGAGCGATGGCTCGTCGAGCATCAGGAACTTCGGCCTGCTCAGCAAGGCGCGCCCAATCGCTAACATCTGCTGCTCGCCGCCGGAAAGCGTGCCGGCCGCCTGGCCCTCGCGCTCCTTGAGCCGCGGGAACAGGCCGAATACGTAATCCGTTTGATCGGCGATCCACTTGCGGTCGCGCTGGAGGTAAGCGCCCATCCGCAGGTTCTCGTGAACCGTGAGATTGGCAAAAACCATCCGCCCCTCGGGCACGTGGCAAAGTCCAGTGGCGACAATCTTGTTAGCCGGCAGTTTGGAAATTTCCCGGCCCTGGTATTGGATCGAGCCGGATGCGGGCTTCACCAACCCGGACAAGGCCCGCAAGGTCGTGGATTTCCCGGCCCCGTTCGCGCCGATGAGGGTCACGATGCTGCCCTGCGGCACCTTGAGACTGACGCCGTGGAGCGCCTTGATAGCACCGTAGGAGACGTGGAGATTTTCGACCGAGAGCATGATGGATTAAGAGTGAGTCACTGCGAATATCAAACCGCCGCAGCCCCCAGGTAAGCTTCGATCACCTTCGGATTTCCCTGGATCTCCTTGGGCGTGCCTTCGGCGATCTTGATGCCGTATTCGAGCACCGCGATGCGCTCGCAGATGCCCATGACGACCTTCATGTCGTGCTCGACCAAGAGGACGGCGAGGTTGTAGCGCTCTTTGACAAAATGGATGAGGCGCATGAGATCGTCCTTTTCCGAGGGATTCATGCCGGCGGCCGGTTCGTCGAGCAACAGCAGCTTGGGCCGGGTGGCCAGGGCGCGGACGATTTCGAGGCGGCGCTGGTCGCCGTAAGGCAGCGAGATCGCGAGCTCGTCGCGTTGTTCGGCGAGGTCGAAGATTTCGAGGAGCTCAAGGGCGGATTTCTCCGTTTCCGCTTCAGCGGTTTTCCAGCCCTTGCCACGCCAGAGCGCGCTGAGGTAGCCCTCGCCGTTGTGGAGGCGGGCGGCGACGCGAATGTTGTCGAGCACGCTGAGGCTGCGGAAGAGCCGGATATTCTGGAAGGTGCGGGCGATGCCGGAGGCGGCGAGACGGTTCGGCTTGATGCCGAGCGTGTCTTTTCCCGCAAAGCGAATCCGGCCGGAGGTCGGCTGATAGACTCCGGTGATCATGTTGAAGGCGGTGGTCTTGCCCGCGCCGTTCGGGCCGATGAGACCGACCAACTCCCCTTCCCCGACCTGAAGCGTGAACTCGGAAACGGCGGTCAGGCCGCCGAACTTGATGGTGGCTTTTTCAAGCTCTAGCAGCGGCACGCTCATGATTGGCTGCGGCGTTTGAAGTTTAGGGAAAAGAGCCCGGCAGGACGCAACAGCATCAGCAGGATGATCAGGAGCGCGTAAATGATCATCCGGTATTCCGAAAAATCCCGGAGCACCTCGGGCATCAGCGTGAGCAGGATGGCAGCGGCGATGACACCCACCGTGCGCCCCATCCCGCCGAGGATGACCATGACCACGATGTCGATGGATTTCAACCAGTCGAAACCGGTGGGTGAGAGGAACTGCTTGTGGTGGGCATACAAGCCACCGGCGATGCCGGCGAAGAAGGCACCGGTAACGAAGGCGGTGACTTTGGTGCGGGTGGTATCGACGCCATTGGACTCGGCGGCGATCTCGTCATCGTGGACGGCGATGAAGCCGCGGCCGTAGGTGGAGTTCACGAGCGCTGAAATCGCGTAGATCGTGATGGCGGCGAAACCGAAAGTCCAACCGAGGTTGGTGAGCT
>JAYWDF010000140.1:0-7140 GCA_043779985.1 Akkermansiaceae bacterium
GCATCGAGCTCTTCGCGCCACTTGCGGTAGCCGTCCTCCGGTCCCTTGGCATCGAAGTTGAATTGCCCCTGGTCGAAACTCATGTCGATTTCTGGCATAATTCGCCGCCTCGGCAAGGGAGAATTGGCGGCGTGATTTTGCGAAGCTGTGGGATTGCCACCGGGGATCGCTTGTTTTAGCGTCCTGCGAATGGTGGTGACAAAAACGTTACGTGCGGCGGCTGGATGGCTGGAGCTGGGCTTGGCAGACGAGGCCTTGTTCGAGCTTCAGGCCCTACCCACGGAGGTCCAGCGCTTGCGGGCGCCCCTTGAGCTGAAGCTGGCGGCGCAAATGGACCGCGAGCAATGGAACGCCGCCTCGGAGACGGCGCGCTTGCTGTGCTTGAAGGCCGAGGATGAGCCGGAGTTCTTCCTGCGGGCTGCCTTTTGTCTTCACGAAACGGGCGATACCCTGGCCGCCTGCAACCAACTGCTGCGCGGGCCGAAGACCTTGTTTGAAATGGCCGTCTTCCACTACAATCTCGCCTGCTACTTGTGGACCCTCGGTGAAGGGCCACGCGCCCGTAGCCACCTCAAGCAGGCAATCGCGATGGACGAATCATTCCTCGAAGCCGCGCAAGACGACCGCGATCTGGTGGGAATCGGCCCGGTGTGACTCATCACTCCGACTGTTCATTCGACGTTCTGCACCTGCTCGCGGATTTTTTCTAACTCCGTCTTCGCTTCGACGATGGTCTGGGCGATCGACGCGTCATTGGCCTTGGAGCCGATCGTATTGAACTCGCGGAAAAGTTCCTGACAGAGGAAGTCCAAGGCGCGGCCCGGCGGTTCGGCGGCATCGAGGTATTCGCGGAACTTGGCGAAATGGGAATCCAGTCGCGTGATTTCCTCACTCACGTCGCAGCGGTCCGCGAACATCGCGATTTCCTTGGCCACCCGTTCGTCAGCGGGATCGAGCTCGAGGCCGGCGTCGCGGAGGCGCTTGCTGAGAAGTTCGCGCTGGCGGATGGGCCGCCCGGGGGCCTCGGTGCTGATTTTACCGGCGAAGGAAATGAGCGTGCCCAGGCGCGTGATGAAGTCCTCCTTGAGGTGCGAGCCTTCCGACTCGCGCATGGTCGCGAGCTGGGTCAGGGCATCTGCCAGCGCGGGCTCGATGGCAAGCCAGGCGGCCTCGGCATCGATCTCACCGCTCCCCGCGGCAATGATGCCCGGCTGGCGGAGGAAGTCCGCCGCTGCGGGCAGCACCGGATAGCCGACGGTTTTCCCCAACTCGGCGAAGGCCGCGGAAAACGCGAGTGCAAGCGCAGGGTCGATCCGGAAATCCGCGACGGCCCCTTGCGCCCGCTCGACATTGATAGAAATCTGGATCCGGCCGCGCGAGACGACTCCGAGCGCCGCCTTGCGGATGCGGGCATCCAGTTCGTTGAGTTCGCGGGGGGCTTGCACCACAACTTCGGCCTGCTTGCGGTTGACCGCGCTGATTTCCACGCTGGCCTGCCACGTGTCCGTCGCTGCCGAGCCGCGGCCAAATCCTGTCATTGAATGCATGAGGGGGAGCGTGACGGCGCGGGGTAGGGCGGTCAATGGGGAAGAGGATCCGAGATTGGGGATTGAAGATCGTGGATTGAAGATCGACGCTCCCCGCATGGCGAAGGTATTGGTGGGACTCTCCGGTGGAGTAGACAGTGCGGTGGCGGCGGCGCTGCTGGTGGAGCAGGGGCACGAGGTGGCTGCGGGCTACATGAAGAACTGGATCAACGACGAAGGGATTCCGGGGGATTGCCCGTGGGAGCAGGACATCGAGGACGCACGCGCAGTCGCGAAGTCGCTGGGTATTGAGTTCCGCGTGATCGATTTGATTGATTCCTACCGGGATCGCATCGTGGAATATTTGATCGAGGGCTACCGCGCCGGCATCACGCCGAACCCGGATGTGTGGTGCAATCGGGAGATGAAATTCGGGGTGTTTCTCGACTACGCGCTGGCGCAGGGCTTCGAGCACGTCGCGACCGGGCACTACGCGCGCCACCGGATTCTAGCGGACGGTTCCGCGGCGATTCTGCGCGGGGCGGATCCGAACAAGGACCAGAGTTACTTTCTATCACTCATGACTCAGCACCAGGCGGCGCACGCGCTTTTTCCGACCGGGGAAATGCTCAAGCCGGAAGTGCGCGAGGTCGCCCGGCGTTTTGACCTGCCGGTCGCGGAAAAGAAGGACAGCCAGGGGATCTGCTTTCTCGGTCAGGTGAAAATGAGTGATTTCCTGCGGCACTACGTCGCGGACACGCCGGGCGAAATCGTCGATCTTTCCGGTAAGGTGTTAGGCGAACATCGCGGGCTGCACCTTTACACCCTCGGTCAGCGGAAAGGCCATGGCGTGGCTTCGCCGCGTGAGGGCATGGCCTATGTCGTCGTGGGCAAGGATGCGGCGAGGAACCGGCTGATCGTCGGCTGGGACGCCCCGGACTCCGCAGGGCTCTACACGCAGGTGTGCACCGTCGGCACGCTTTCCGCACTCAATGAACCGTTCGATACCCGGCGTTTGATCGACGCCCAGCCGCGTTACCGGGCGAAGGCGGAACCGGCCTTGTTGGAGCCGCTCGAGGGAGGGGGAATCCGGTTGAAATTCCAGCGCCCGCAGCGCGCGATCTCCCCGGGGCAGATTTGCGCGCTTTACGAGGGCGGCCGCTTGCTGGGCGGCGGGGTTTTCGAGAGCCTGGAATGAACCGCGAAATGAAAAGGGCCGCCTTGCGGGCGGCTCTTTTTGAAAACTAACTGCGAGAGCGCGGCCTCAGCCGCCGGTGCGCGGTGCGCGGGGCTTCTTCTTGGCATCCGGGGTGACGTCGCGCATGCCTGCGCCGCCTTGGGCCTTGGCCTTCTGCATTTCCGCCTGACGGGCTGCCATGCGCTGGACCCATGACTTTTTCTCAGTGCCGGTGCGGGCTTTGAGTTCCGGCTCGGGGACTTTGCTCATCAGCCAGGTCTGGCCGATGGAGAAGATGTTCTGAGTGGTCCAGTAGAGGGCGAGCGCGGAAGCGAAGTTATAACAGAAGAAGAAGAACATGAACGGCATGAACATCATGATCTTCTGCTGGGTTGCATCGCCGGTTTTGGGCGTCATGCGCATTTGCAGGAAACTGGTGATCGCCATCACGATCGGCAGGATGTTCAAGGGCAGGTTCCCGAGGAAGGAGAGGTGCGTCAGCGTGTCCGGCTGGGAGAGGTCGTGGACCCAGAGGAAGCTATGGCCGCGCAGCTCGACGGCGTATTGGAGCATCCGATAGAAGCCGAAGAAGATTGGGATCTGGATGAACATCGGCAGGCAGCCGCCGAGGGGGTTGATCCCGTATTTTCGATAGAGTCCCATCGTCTCGGTGTTGATCTTGTTCGGATCATCCGCGTATTTCTCTTTGATCTTGGCCATCTCCGGTTGGAGCTTGGCCATGCGCTTCATGGTGTGGGTGGACTTGGCGTGAAGCGGCCAGATGGCGACCCGGACGGTGACCGTCAGGAGGATGATGGCGAGGCCCCATGACCAGTTCCTGGCGACGTGGTCGAGAAGGGTGTGGTATTTGTTGAGGATGAAGTTGAGGGTGCGCGAGACAATGCCGAACCAGCCGTACTGCATCACGTCGCCCCAGCCATCGCCCCAGGCACCATCCATTTTGCGAAGCAGCGCGTTGTGCTTGGGGCCGATGAAGACGAGGTAGTGGAGGGTCTTGAGTTCGGCGGGATTGAGAGTCGCGGATGGCAGTTGGAGCCCGGCGCGGACCGAGGTGACGGGCTTGGCCGCATCGGTCAGGGTGACCATGGTGGGTTTCGCCCAGACGCTGGAGATGGCGGGTTCGAGCGGGCGAACGACCGTGGCGAAGAACTGATTGGTGACACCGGCGAATTCCACCGGCTTTTCGCTCTCGTTCTTCATGGAAGGCTTGGCCGAGCTGAACATGCCACCCTTGAAGGCGGATCCGTCCTTGAAGTTCATGCTGCCGTTTTCATGCCAGAAGAATCCTGTCTGCTGGCCCACTTCTGCCTGATAGGTGGGGGAGGCCTCACCGAGGAAGAGGCTCCATTGATTGAGATTGAGCGCGGTGGCTGCGGCGTTTTCGAGCTTGAGCTCGAAGTTCAGCAGGTAGGGTGAGCCGGGCTTATCGGATTCGACGAGCGAGAAGGTCTTCTTGACGATGAGGCCGGAAGCGAGCTTGGCGATGAATACGGCTTTTTTGCCGGGGGTGGATTCGTCCGCTTTGAGGGCGTAGGAAATGTTTTCGAGGTTCTCACCCAGACCTGCCAGCCCGCCGATGGGGCCTGCGCCGAAGTGGTTGGCCTGAACCAGCTCGGTCTTGCTGCCGACTTTGAATTGGTGTTTGAACTCGGCGTATTTGATGCCGCCACCGATGTTGGTGAGGGTGAAGATGACTTCGGGGCTCTCAAGGACGACCGTGGCTTCTTCCGTCGGTGGCGGCGGCGACTCGACGGTGAGCTCCGCGGTGGTGGTGGTGGGGACATCCGCAGGGGGCGCGAGCCGCTTTTGCAGCGCCTCCTCCTTGGCGCGTGCAAGGTCCTGGGCGACTTTCTGTTGGCTGGAGAAGTAGAGGTTTGCTGCGAGCAGGCTGCCGCAGAGGGCGAGGATTACCCAAGTTTTTCGGTCGTACATGAGGCGTGGTGGAAAGATTAGAGGTGGGGTGTTTCGTGGTGACAGGAACAGGACGAGGTCTTTGTTTCCGCAGCAGAGGGTAACGGGACGGGGTCATAACCGGAGCCACCCCAAGGATGACAGCGGAAAATCCGACAAATTCCAAACCACGAGCCACGGAACGGGCCGTGAGCTTCCACGGCTTGGAGAAAATAGTTCGAGCAGCTGGGCGTGTAGCGGCAGCCCATGGCGGGGCCGGCAGTGAACTTCAGCATGGGATTGAGGATCCGTTGGTAAAATCGGATCACCCCAATGATTACAAGGGTTGCAGGGCGAGAAAAACAGAATGACCACCGCTTTTGACCACTCCCGGCTTGCGGATTTACACGTTCCGCCGCAGAATGATCGGCATGAAGACATGGACGCGAGTCGGTGAGAATTTGGTCAGGCATCAGGGCGGGACGATTTACCTGCGCCTCAAGGTCGCGGGCAAGATTATACGGCGCAGCCTCGAAACCTCCGACCTGCCCACCGCCAGGACCAAGCGAGATGCCGAGGCGAAGCGGATCCGAAAGACAGCCACGACGACGGGAAAGACCCAAACCACCCTTGCCGCCATCCTTCACACGCTGGAGGACGAATGCACCGCCGATCCACGCCTCAAACCGTCCACACGGAAATATTACACCGAGCTCTACAAGATCCTGCGGGAGACACTGCCCGTGACCTGCCACCCACGCTCCTGGACCGCGGCGCTGGCCCGGTCGTGGTGGCATGACATCGCCCAGCGCTACAGCACCCCTCGGGCAAACAACACGCTCGCCCACGCGAAAAAACTCGGAAGCCACATCCACGATCACTACGCGGTCCCAGATCCGACCGAAAATCTGCGCCGGATGATTCCACGCGCGCGGCAACCGTTCAACCCGTCGCGCGAGCAGATGGAGGCCATCATCCGCCAGGTGCGATCCCGCGGCATCAGTGGCAGCGTGGAGGCCTCGGCCTACGTGGCCGTGCTGGCATTCTCCGGCTGCCGCATGGGGGAGGCGAGGGGACTCCTATGGGAGGACGTAGGCGAGCAATGGCTCACCATCACCGGCGGCCCGGATGGCACCAAGAACGGCAGCATGCGGCGGGTGCCGATCTCCGAGTCCCTGCGGGACGCGCTGGAGGCCATCAGGACGCCCGAGGCTACCGGCCCGCTGTTCAGCTGCGACAGCCCCCGATACGCGCTCAACGTGGCCACCAAGAAGCTCGGGCTGCCCCATCTGCGACTTCACGACCTCCGGCACTTCTTCGCCACTTGGGCCATCGAAAGCGGGGTGGACATCCCGACCGCCTCACGCTGGCTCGGCCACAAGGACGGCGGCACGCTGCTCATGAAGACTTATTCTCACCTCCGGGACCAGCACAGCCTCGATAGCGCCGCGAAGCTCAGGTGAGTTACCGGGAGGTCTGTGCGTCTGTCCCGGCCCCCTCCCCGATTGAGCAGTCCTGCCGGCAAGCACGGCGAGGCCGGCAGCAAACCAAGAAAATCCCACAAGATGCTGCCCAAACAGGCACATCACCTCCATTGCCCGAGAAAAACTTTCCCCGCGCCTATGTTGGCGGTCGGAATAATGTGAATGTTGGAACGCGTGAAGACGCGAACCAACAACCAATTTGTCGAACAAGCTCCCGAGTTTGTCGCCGCCCCCGCCATCGCCCGCCGCCTGTCTGTGACCGGACGATATGTCCTCCAGCTTGCCGAGCAAGGACGCATTCCCTGCCTCCGCCTGGGCCGCAAATGCGTCCGATTTAACTATGATGCCGTCGCAGAGGCTCTTGGCATCCAGTGGAAGGAGGAAGTTCAGTGATAGCGATAATCCCCTTTACCCATGGGCATCGCGTGGCCGCGAGCGAAGCCTCGACGGATCTGGAAATCGATGACCTCAACATCAACGTCGACCCTCATGAACCCAATGCTCCCTCGCGCCGAGGCGATGCAGAGCTCGAAAAAGCTCTCAAGAAAATTGACGGAATCAACCAGGAAAGACCGAACCAATGAAATCCACCTTAAACGCTAACATCATCATCACCGCCAGAACCAACGATCCATTCGCGAGGGTCAACAAGTCGATGCTGGATGATCCTAACCTTACGTGGCAGGCCAAAGGGGTGCTCGCTTATCTTCTCGGCAAACCCGAGAACTGGAAACCCCAGGTCCGAGATCTGGTGAAACGGAGCAAAAACGGAGAGGCTGCAGTCCGCTCCGTTCTCAAGGAATTGCGGAAGCTTGGGTATGCAAAATTGAATCAGGTAAGGGATAGTCACGGAAGGGTGACCGGCTCGGCCTGGCATATCAGTGATGCACCCATATTTCTTGATTCTTCACCAGATCGCGATTTTCCACATGTGGAAATCCAACAGCTTAGAGGCTGTCTTAAAAATATCTAACTCGCGATTCTGGCGAGCATCCGCTTGCTCATCGACAGATAGATCATAGCTTCCGAGTGTTCGATCTTA
>JAYWDF010000141.1:0-7139 GCA_043779985.1 Akkermansiaceae bacterium
GCGGCGTGAATGCGGTTTTTGAGAAGCTTATTAACGATGCCGTCCGCCTTGAGGGTGGAAGACGCGAAGACCAGCACCTGCTTTAAATTCCCCTGCTTGATCAAGTACCGGAGCAGCGGACCCTTCTTCTCCTCGGAAACCAGATAGGCGAGCTGATGGATCAGATCGATCTCGTCCGTTTCCGCGGCGATTTTGACCACCTGCGGATTTTTCAACAAGCCCTTCTGGATCAGGCTCACATCCTCGCTGAGGGTGGCGGAAAATAACAGATTCTGCCGCTGGGGAGGGAGTAGGGCGAGGATGCGCTTCAGCTCTTCCCGGAAGCCGAGATTCAGCATCTTATCCGCCTCGTCGAGCACCAGGGTGGCGATGGAGGAGAGCCGCACCGCATTTTTCTCGACCAATTCCAACAAGCGGCCCGGCGTCGCGACCAGAATGTTGACTTTTCCGATGGCTTGCATCTGCGGGTTGATCGAGACGCCTCCGACCACCGCCAGACAGACCAGTCGCTCGGAAAGGGCCGGAAGGAAGGTTTGAAAAACCTGCTGCACCTGGTCGGCCAGCTCGCGGGTCGGCACCAGCACCAGCACCGTCGGTTCCCGATACTGGGAAACCGGAGCCTGCTGCAGGTTGTGGAGGATCGGCAGCACATAGCCGGCCGTTTTTCCCGAGCCGGTCTTAGCAATCCCGAGCACGTCCTTTTTACCGATCACCGCCGGGATCGCTTCTTCCTGGATGGGCGTGGGCTCGGAATAGCCCTCCCGCTCGATGGCAGCCAGAAGCGAGGGAGAGAGGCCGAGTGAGGAAAATGGCATGGCATGGAAAAGGGTGATCAGGCGGCGGTTGACAGAGACTGCGACCTTCGTGGTCCGTGCGTTCTGATCGAGGCGATGACGAATAGCAAGACCCCGCTGCGTCGCCCGCCCTCGGTCCAGCCCTGCTTCCCAGCCATTTCCGGACAAAATTTCACGGGTCCGGTTCCAGTCTTGCCAAAGCTTTAAAAGGCCGTAGCTTTCCGGCGAGCAGGTATTTCCTACCTCCGATGCCCGCATCCGGCCGAGTGCCTTCTGATTCACCCCGTTTCTCCCGGGTCGTGAAATCGGCCGACGGCTAGGAAACCCGGAACCACCTGTCTCACGGGCGGCGGCGCAAGCCGACTTGTTCCGACACGGGTGAAGTCCCCTTCCGCAAGCTGCGGAGCTTCACCCCGGCACCAAAAAGCCGCAACGTCGGAACCATGTCGGTCAGCACGAGGTCCTTCCAGCATTGCCGGATTCGCCTGAATCCGCCGCGCCGGGCCGCCTGAAACCATGACCCCACTGACACCATGTCAAACGCAACACACGATTCCCGCAATTCGGGAGACAGCCGTCGCCGCCGCTCACGCGGAGGCTCCAACCGCAATAACAACAACGAACGCCGTGGTGACAACACCGGTGGTGACCGCGGCGATCGCGGCTCCCGCAACGACCGCGGCAATTCCCAAGGCCGCCGTGACAACAGCAACCGCGCCGAGGAATTCCGCCCGCAAGCTCCCCGCCCGGCACGCACTTACGCGCCGGTCAAACTGAGCTTTTGGCAAAAAATCCTCAAGGCCATCGGCCTCGGGCCAAAAACTCCGACGCCACCCGCCCGCCCCGAGCGGAGCGAGCGCAACGACCGGAACAACGATCGCAAGGTCGAGTCCACGCCGTTCCCAAGCGGTGATCGCGCGCCGAAGTCCAACACCCGCAACGCTCGTTCCGGTGAAGGGGAAGCCCGTCCTCCACGTGAACCCCGCGAGCCTCGTGAAGCCCGTGAGCCACGTGAAAAACGCCCTGAAGGCGAACGAGAAGAACGTTCCCGCGGTGGCAATCGCGGCAGTGAACGCCCGCGCGGCGGTGACCCGAAAAGCGTCGAGTCCACTCGCGTCTACGTCGGCAACCTGTCCTACGATGTCTCCGAACAAGACCTCCAAGAGCTCTTCAAGGGCATCGGCGGCGTTCGCAACATCGAGATCGTTTACAACCGTAGCACTCACCGCTCCAAGGGCTACGGCTTTGTGGAAATGCTTCGCATGGACGAAGCCATGCGCGCTGTGGAAGTCCTTCACGACCAGCCCTTCATGGGCCGGAAAATGACGGTCTCCGGAGCTAAATCCAAGGGCCAGGACGAACGTGAAGACATGGAAGAGCGCGTCGAGCGCGAGCCGACCCGCGTGGTCCTCGCCTCCTCCACTCCAGCACCCGTCGCGGCAGCGGTCATCGTCGAAGAACCGACCATTCAGACCATCGTCGAGACCATCGCCCCCGAAGCGACCGAGGCAGCCCCCGTGGCTGTCCTTGCCGCCCATCCGGACGGTGAGCCTCAGGAAAAAACCGAGGAAGCCTAAGCGACCCATCCATTCCACTCAAAGCCCCCGTCCGGTTCGCCGCGACGGGGGTTTTTTGCTTTCTCGCCGTCCAAAAATCAATCCTTGCCAATCCTTGTTTCAAGGGGTAATTGCATCACGTTCATTTTGAAATTTCGCAGGTGAACGCGCTTTGTCTGGTCTTTTACGCCATGGTCTCAGGAAGCGTTGAATGTGATGGCGTATCAAGAATAGACAAAAATGGACATCTACGTGGGCAACTTGCCCTACACCGCTACAGAAGAAGACATCACTGGCCTCTTCGCCGCTTACGGACCCGTTGAACGGGTCAAAATCATCACCGACCGCGAAACGGGCAGATCCAAGGGATTTGCTTTCGTGACCCTCGGCGACCAGAGCCAATTGAATGCCTCAATCGAAGCGCTCAATGGTTACGACTATCAGGGCCGTGCGCTTCGCGTAAATGCTTCTGAGCCAAAAGAATTTAAGCCCGGTGGCTTCCGTCCTAGCGGTGGCGGTGGCGGTGGCGGTGGCGGTGGCGGCGGCTACGGCGGCGAGCGCCGTGGTGGCGGCGGCGGTGGTGGCTACGGCGGCGGTGGCGGCGGCGGTGATCGCCGTGGCGGCGGCGGTGGCGGCTACGGCGGCGGTGGCGGCGGCGGTGATCGCCGTGGCGGTGGCGGCGGCTACAAGGGTGGCGGCGGCGGTGGCTACAAAGGTGGCGGCGGCGGCGGCGACGGTTGGTAATCCACCGTCCTCCACAGGACTGATCTCAAAAGCACCCGATCCTCTTCACAGGGGATCGGGTGTTTCTTTTACTCCAGCAGCGGGCCTATTGCCTGTAGCAGCGCAGGACTCTGGGCGTGATGCCGGTGAAAATCTCCCAGACGATGGTCTCCGCCTTTTCCGCGATTTCCGCCACCGGGATGTTCGCGCCGAACATTTCGACTTCATCCCCTTCCCTCACGTCTTCCGCGCCGGTCACATCGACCATCATCTGGTCCATGGTAATCCGCCCGAGGATCGGCAGGCGGCGCCCGCGAATCCAGACGTTGGCGCCTTTTCCCGAAACATGGCGCGGGTAGCCGTCGCCATAGCCGATGCCGACCGTGGCGACGCGGGTGGGCTTGGTGGTCATGAACTGCCGACCGTAGGAAATCCCGTGTCCGGCGGGTAGCGTCCGCACCAAGGTCACCCGTGATTTCAAGGTCATCACGGTAGTCAATTTCCCCTGAAAATCTGGAAGCGGGGAGACGCCGTAAAGCATCAGACCCGGGCGGGAGAGATTGCATTCCCCCTGCGGGTAGGCGAGCAGGCCGGCGCTGTTCGAGAGATGCATCCATTTGAAACGCCCGCAACCACCGAGGTCCTCGATGATCCCATGGAAGCGCGCAAACTGCTTCCGCGTGAACTCCTCGTCTTCGTCTGCAGAGGGTAAATGCGAGCCGATGCCCTCGATTTCCAGATTCTCGAGGAGCTCGAGTTGCGCGAGTATTTCCGGCAGGTGGTCCGCGACGAAACCACCGCGGCCCATGCCGGTATCCACGGCGAGGTGCACCTTGAGGCGCTTGCCACGGAGCGCTGCCAGGCGGTCGAACTGCTCCGCCTCGTCGAGGGAAGAAATGCACGGCGTCCAATCGCGCGCGACGATTTCCTCGCGCTCCTCGGACCAAGTGGCACCGAGCAGATAGATGCGGGTCTCCACCCCGGCCTGGCGAATCCGGCGGGCCTCGCCGACGTTGGCGACTCCGAAAAACACGATGCCCTCCGTCGCGAGCGCTCTGGCGATTTCCTCCAAGCCATGGCCATAGGCGCCGGCCTTCACCACCGCCATGAGCTGCCCGCCGAAGGCGACGCGGGCGACGGCTAGATTTCGCTTCAACGCGCCAAGATCGATCTCCGCCCAGGCGCGCGGCGGTGAAACAGGAAACAGTTCGCTCACGGTCGCGAGTCTAGGCATTCTTGGAGGACTGGCAAGAGTGGTGGCGAACGAAGGCGGCGTCCCCTTACATTTCCACACTGCCGAAGAGTGCGCGCGAGTCCACGCCGGAAGCGGTTTCGACGATTTTCCACTGCCGGTCCATGTTGAGCCGGACCGTGGCCAAGTGCTTCTGCGGCCATTCATCCGGGCCGATCATCGAGAGCATTTTCCGGCCCCGCATTTCGTAAAGGTGATAGGTGCCGCCGATAATCGGCTCGAATTGGATGTCCGCTTCGTAAACGAGCTTGTTCCAGTTGAAGTGGTCGATGGTGGCGAGGTAGGTTTCGCGGATTTCCTGGAGCTTTTGTTGCAGGTCGCGCTCGACCTGGGAGATGCCGCGGGATTTGAACGACGTGAGATCGTTCGGGATGATCGGCGGGCTGAGAGTGGAAACAGGATAGGGCAAAAAGGCCCGCGATGGTTTGGCTGCTGGCTCGGTCATGATGTATTCACTGTCTCTCGCTCACGAAATCCCACCGGGCAACAAAAAAACCGGGAAGCCCCTGAGGGCCTCCCGGTTCGATGATGTTTCAGATGCAGAATCCGAAGTCTTATTGCTTAGCAACCGGCAGAGCCCACTTCGGAGTGGTGTCCGTGCCCCACACCGTGTCGATGCCTGTGGTCAGAATCGGTTTGCCATTGATCAGCACGTTGCCGGAAGCCTTGACGATCGAGTACGAGCTGACGCTGTTGTCGAGCTTCAGGATCACTGCTTTGCCGTCGTAGAAGTCTGAGTCGAACTTGCCCGTGGATTCTGGAGGCGACACGAATGGCGCAGCAAGGATCGGGCGGCTTGGGTTACCCGCAGCGCTCAATCCGGTGTCGTCAGCCTTCGTCAGCATGCCGAAGCCAAGTTCACCGGCCTTCAGAGCTTCGGTATCCGTGTTGAAAATCCCGTCAGGCTTTCTGGTGAAACCGGTCTTGGCGTAGAACATGGCTTCCGACTGGGCGATGCCCGCACGGATGAGTTGGCGGCAACGGTCGTTGGCGGTGTTTCCCGAGATCAGAGTGGTCTCAGTCGCAGCAGCAACAGCGGTCGCAGTCACGGCATCCGGGAAACTGCTGTATTCCGTTTCGAACTCGAACAGGGCGAATCCGATCTGGCGGGCGTTGTTCACGGCTTCCGTTTGGTCGGCCTTTTTACGCTGGCGGATCACCATGGGAGCAGTGAGACCGGCGAGGGCCGCGATGATGACGATGACGACGAGCAGCTCCACCAGGGTGAAGCCACGGCGCATTCTATGGTTAGTTTTCATGGTTTTATGTATTATTTATCAACTACTTATGGATTGGGGCAAGCGCCCCGGTTTGTATAGCCCTGACAACAAGCGTCGAAAGGACTGGCTTAAATCTATCTCGGCGGATTCCCGAAGCAAGGAGGAACTTTGGGATCTTATTTCGCATTTGCCGACCATTTTACCGGGTCGGAGCGAGGGCTCAGAGCTTCGGCGGCTGATGGCTCGGGTCCCGCCGGAAGCCGTCCAACAAGCGGAACTCGCGAGGCGTGATGGGATAGGGGCCAGCAAACTCGATCGCCTGGCGATTTCCCGAATGGGTGCGGCAAGCGTAGGCCCGGCGGGCTTTCAAATAATAGAGGATAAAATAGCGACGCTCCTGGTTGCCGGTTTCCGCGAGGAAATCCGGCAAACCGTGCCGCGAGGTGAACACCGCGAGATCCGGATAAACGCGAGTCTGAAGCGCCAACCGCTGAAAGCCGAAGGAAGGCGGGTCTTTCCTGACCAGCATGATTTGGTCATTCGCCGCTGCCGACGAGCTGCCTAACATCCAAGCATCTTCGACTTGCCCACAACCCGCCAGCCCTAGGACGACCGCAGCCACCCCCGGAAATCGCAAACCCCGCATTTTTTCAAACAGCCTCTTCACGATTTCATTGTGGTTTAGAATTCAGCCCGCTCTTCCGAGCACGGTCGCTGTTGATCAGTTCGTCGAGCATCCGGGTGTTGGGTCGATTACCCTCAGAGTCGATGAAAAACGCGGTTTCCATCGGCACGAGGAATTCCACTGCGGAGTTAATTCCGACAAGTCGCCCGTAGGCATCGACGACCGGGCCGCCGCTGTCGCCGGGCTGCAAGGGGATGTCGATTTTGAATTTCCGGTTTCCGGTGAAAGTGCTTTCCGGGCCCAATGGGGTGGAGAGCTTGCCCTCGCCGGATTTGAACCCGGTGGAGATTCCGCCATGAATCACGCAATTTCCCGCGGGCAGCCAATGATCGCGCTGAGTCCACTGATAGTAATAGGGCGTCTTCACCGGAATGTGGAGCAAGGCGAGGTCGGAAGCCTCGGAGCGCCAGACGACCCGGGCTTTTGCCGGTGCCAGTCGCCCGCCTTGGCCGTAGATGAGAAACACATTGCGTCCGGCCATTCTGGAGAGCACGTGGTTTGCGGTGAGGAAATAACCATCCGGCGCGATCGGTGCCGCCGATCCGCCATCCGCATCGCCCGGTGATTGCGAGGTCGCGAAATTCCGATTCACCCAGCTGTCCAAATTTTTGTGGTCAGTCACGACCACCGCGCTCACCCGCTCCGCGACGATCTGACGCGTCATGCGCCCGGGCGCGACCCGATCAGGCGCCGGAGAAACCGAACACGCTTGAGTCAAGCAACCCATCAGCAACAGCCCCGACAACCGAACGTTTTTTTCCATCGGCCACAAAACAAGCACAGTTGGTGGCATTCGTCACACTTGATTTCAACTTTCAGCCAACAATCGCTCAATCGCCCGGCGGAAAGGAGCCGGCATCGCCAGTCCCAGCACGTCGTCCGCGTCCTGCCAGACCTCGTCCTTCAGCG
>JAYWDF010000142.1:0-2413 GCA_043779985.1 Akkermansiaceae bacterium
AAAAAAGACCGTCATGCCGCCACGGGCTTTTTCCACACCGCAAAATCCTTGAACCGTTGGTGGCTGGTCGATCCAGAGGGATATCCCTTCATCCACGTCGGCGTGGTCGCAGTCGCCTCGCCGGGAGGTAAAAACAGTGCGAAAAACGAGTGGGCGGCGGCGGCGACCGAGCTTCTCCACAAGAACGGATTCAACGGCACCGGTGCATGGTCAGATACGGATGCACTTCGCGCCAGCAAGCACCCTGTCGTCTATACAAAGATTTTGAATTTCATGAGCGGCTACGGCTCCAAACGCGGCGGCATGTATCAAAAATCAGGCCACATGGGCTATCCCGAGGACTGTATCTTCGTTTTCGATCCACAGTTCATTACGTTTTGTGATGATTACGCAAAGCAACTCGCATCCTCCAAGAACGACCCGTGGCTGCTAGGTATCTTTTCAGACAATGAGCTCCCCTTCTATGATCACACCCTCGATAACTTCCTCAAGCTCCCCGACGCCGATCCTGGTCGCAAGGCCGTCAACCAGTGGCTCACGGAACGGCGGGTGATGCACCCCGATGACAAGACTCTTAATGACCAAAAACGTCAGGAATTTCTCGGCTTTGTGGCCGAGCGATATTTACAAATCACCACGGCGGCCATCCGCAAGTATGATCCCAATCACCTTTGTCTCGGCCCGCGCTTCGACTCCCAGGCTCTCAAATCGAAACCACTTTTCGAGGCCGCCGGCCGTCACCTCGACGTGATCGCGGTGAATTACTATCATGCGTGGTCACCGGATCCAGCGCAGGTCAAAAACTGGGTGGATTGGTCGGGCAAGCCGTTCCTCGTCACCGAATGGTATGCAAAGGGAATGGACTCGGGCCTTGCCAACACCACCGGTGCCGGATTCGTGGTCAAGACCCAGGCCGACCGCGGCCGTTTCTATCAAAACTTCACCCTCGGCCTGCTCGAATCCGGCGGATGCGTCGGCTGGCATTGGTTCAAATACCGCGACAACGATCCGAATGCCAAAGGTGCGGATCCATCGAACCTCGATTCCAACAAAGGCATCGTCAAACTCAGCCTGGAACCCTACACGCCGCTGATGGAGTCCATGGCCGAACTCAACCGCCAAGTCTATTCACTCGCGGATTACTTTAACCGTCGATAGGCTTTCAAAGTGATTTCAAAAATCTTACAAGCGCCGTTCGATCCGAGGCGGACATGCCAAGAAACGCCTGTTTCGAGGCTTCCCCCTCGCCGCCGTGCCAGAGGATGGCCTCTTCGATGCTGCGAGCCCGGCCGTCATGAAGGTAGGCCTCGCCACCGCTGACACCGGCGGTAAGGCCGATGTTCCAGAGTGGCGGGGTGCGCCATTCGGACCCGCTGGCGGTGCCCTCGTTCATACTATCCGCCAGTCCCGCGCCCATGTCGTGCAGGAGCAGGTCCGTGTAGGGGTGGATCGTCTGGCTGCGCAGCTCGGCCATGGGATGATAGAGACTGGTTGTGAGTGTCGGTGCGTGACACTGGATGCAGCTCGCGGTGGTGAACACTTGCTCGCCACGGAGCGCCTGCGAGTTGGATAGATCGCGGCGGGCACCTACTCCGAGAAGCGACACATAGCGCGTCATTTCATCAAGTTCGGCGACGGCCAGCTCCGGCGCTGCGGCGGTGGTCTCGCCGTCGAGGACCGGGAAGATGGACGTGGTCACTCCCATGTCATTGTTGAGCGCGCTCGCGATCTGATCACTGACCCGCGCTTGGCCTCCCTTTGCGGTAAAGCGTCCGAGACGGGACTGACCGCTTACCCGGTCGGTCACCGTCCGGATGCGACCGGAAATCCCGTCGTAGTTGCTGTCATTCGGGTCGGCGAGGGCGAGGATCGTGTTTTCGGCGACAGCCTCCAGCAGTCCGAGTCCGACCAGCGGCGGCGTGAGTCGCACCGAGAAATAAGAGGGTGTGACTCCTTGAAACGTATAGTTCGGCTTGCGCAAGGAATAGGCGGTGCCGTCGTTGTATTGCCCGTTGGTATTGGTGTAGCTGGAGATCACCGCGCCGCCTTCAGCAGAGCCAGCGGTGGACATCGGCTGAAGTACGGACCCAAGAGCGGGGTGCGGGGTGCCGCTTGAATCGGCACCCACCTTCACCACGGACTGCAGCATCGGCGCGCCGATGGCGGGCGGAAGCGCGCGACCGTTGTTGACATGGCACTCGACACAACTGCGGGCGATGAACTTGGGCCCGAGTTTTCCGATCTGTGCAGTGAAGACCGGATTTCCAGATTCGGAGTGCACGCCGCTGCCGAAGTCCGTGTGATGCAAGCGCCGCCCTAGTGTCGTGTAATATTTTATTTATCGGTTAGTGAATTTTAAAATTGTACGATTCTGAGGATGTGCACAATCGGACAGGTGCCCGCCAAATTACAC
>JAYWDF010000143.1:0-2411 GCA_043779985.1 Akkermansiaceae bacterium
TTTCTCGCCGATCCGCCGGAGCTGCGGACCCGGCCAAGCCGGGCGACCACCGTTTCGCATGCAATCGTCTCGGCGTAGTGGTTGGTCGTGGTGAACCGCACGGTTTTCTCATCCGCCGAGAGTTCCACATTTTCCGCGTGGATGCTGGAGCTGCGCGCCCCGCTGTCCGACTTCGCATTGAGCGGGCAGATCCCGAGTTCGGGCAGTGCGATCCACTCCCGCCGGCCGATGACCAGCCGGGGCATCCCGGTGCCGCGCCAAGGCAAGCCGAGCGACGCGGCGAGGTCACGCGACGTGGACTCGACCAACTCGGGGATTGCTTTGAAAATGGGCTTCACGGGATGAGTAAGGACGCGGCCATCGCGCGGGCTTGTTCGCCACCGCCGCCTAACATCCGGACGAGTTCCTGGATCCGCGATTCGCCGCTGACGGGGAACAACCGGGAATGGGTGCGCCCGGCGGACACTTGTTTTTCCACCACGAAGTGGTGGGTGGCGATCGCGGCGACCTGTGGGAAATGGGTGATGGCCACGACTTGGTGGCGAGTGCCGAGTGCTGCCATCTTGCGACCCACCGCCTTGGCGACTTCGCCGCCGACGTTCGCGTCGATCTCGTCGAAGACCATCAGCGGCGTGGCATCCTGATCGGCAAGAGCGGATTTCACGGCAAGCATGACGCGACTGATTTCGCCCGAGGATGCGATCTGGCGGAGTGGCAGCAACGGTTCGCCCGGGTTCGGCCCGAATTGGAACTCGATCGACTCCAGCCCTTGCGGACCGGGATCGGCGAGGGCCTTGAGTGGTGCCTCAAAGGAGGATTGTTTGAAGCCCAGATCCTTGAGTTGGTTGGAGATTTCCTTCGCCAGCTTGGGTGCCGCTTTTCGGCGCAGGGTGCTCAGGGTCTTGCCCCCGGCGTCCAGCGCGCTGCGATGCGCGGCGAGTTCGCGTGCGAGGATTTCTAACTTTTCGCCGCGGTTTTCAATGGTGTCGAGACGTGCGGCGGCGGCGTCGCGGCGGGCAAGGACGTCGGCGAGTGACGGGCCGTATTTGCGTTTGAGGGATTCTAGCAAGTTCACCCGTTCTTCGAGGACGGCGGCTTCGGCGGGGTTGATGTCGAGCTCGTCGGCATAGTCCGCGAGGTTGCTCTCGAGGTCCTGGAGCTCGAGACAGGCGGTCTCAAGCGAGGCGGTGCGCTCCCGGATCGAGGGGTCGAGCTTTTCGAGATCGCGGACGAGGCGCTGGACTTCGGTGAGGCGCTCGAGAATTCCGTCATCGCCATTGAGCGCGGCGGCGGCCGCAGCGGCGGCCTCGACCAGGCGGCTGGCATTGGATGCCCGGCGCCAGCGGTCTTCGAGGTCTTGTTCGTCCTCGGGCTTGAGGTTGGCCGCGTCGATTTCCTGCAGCTGATAGCGGAGCAGGTCAAGCTCCTGCTCGCTGGCGTTTTCCGCATGGCGGATTTCCTCGAGTTCCGCGGATTTCATGCGCCAGAACCGATAGGATTCCCGATAGTTGGAAACCGCGGAGTCCGCACCGGCGTAGGCGTCGAGCATGGCGAGCTGGCGCTCGATGGACAGCAGCGATTGATGGTCGTGCGGGCCGTGCAGGTCGACGAGATGTTCGCCAAGCCGCTTCAGCAGAGTGAGGGTGACAGGGGAGTCGTTGATGAATTGGCGGTTAGCCGTCTGGCCGATGACGCGGCGGATGATGAGCTGGGTGTCGTCGCAGGGAGCCAGGCCGCCGTCCTCGAGGATGGCGTTGATTTCCGAGGGGTCCCTGAGTTCGAAAACGGCTTCCACCGAGCAGGTTTCCTCACCGGTGCGGATGAGGGACTTTTCGGCGCGCTCGCCGAGCACGAGCTTGAGAGCGCCGACGATGACGGACTTGCCGGCTCCGGTTTCCCCGGTGACGCTGATGAGCCCGGTGCCGAGTTCCCAGGCAAGTTCATCGACCAAGGCAAGATTGCGGATTTTGAGGAGAGTGAGCATTCGTTTTGCGGAACGCTGGGCATGATGCATGGGCTTTCGCCGGAAGCAATGGCGGCGTTTTTCCGGGGGAGAATTTTGTGAAATCAGCGTGGATTTTCACACCCTGACGCCCGTCGCAGCCAAAGAGAGCTGGCCAAAACTTTCCATTTCTGCCAGTTGTCCGGGGTGGCGTTGGAAATCACCGACTGCTCCGAACTTCCCACCATTTCCTTCATGAAACTCGTAACCAATCTCGCCGGCGGACTGCTGGGTCTCCTGTTCATCGTGTTCGGCCTGAACTTTTTTCTCAAATTCATCCCGATGCCGCCGGGGCCGCCCGAAGGATCGCCGCCCGCGCTCTTGATGGGAGCGCTCATTCCTACCGGCTATTTTAGCTTCATCAAGGTGATGGAAATCCTCGGCGGCGTGCTGGTCGCCGTGCCCAAAA
>JAYWDF010000144.1:0-2410 GCA_043779985.1 Akkermansiaceae bacterium
CTTCACCCAAGCCGACGGCTCTTCCCCCATTGCCGAAGCCAAATCCTGGACGACAGGATCCACCGAGACCGAGAGCCCCGTCTATGAAATCGACCCGACGACGAGGAACGGGAAAAAGAATGGGGTCTATTCCCTCCTGCCGGTGGAGGTAAGGGATGTAAAAGGAGCTGAGTCAGCGGATGTTGTGACTATTCAAACGGCGGCAACTGCACCCGTAGCAAACAAAGAATACGCTGAAAACGAAGTAGCATGGATAGAACCGCATAAATCTGCCACCGACGCAGCACCACGGATGCCCCAACTTGAGTTGAGGGTGAACGGTTTGCCTCAATCTATTGAAATACACGCTAAACTAGAGGTTCAATACAATCGCCGGAATGGTGCAAGACCTACACGCAACCAACCAGAAGATATAGTTAGGATCCCTGCTAACGGCGATTTCCAATTTGTGACAGGCGATACTTGGCGTGTTTGGCAAGACTACGCAGCTCTACAATTTTTCGGGGGAAATGCTACGCTCACATACAAGTTACTGAACGGAGCAACAGAAGTGATTGCTCCGCAAACTCTACATTTCCGAATCGGCGGTAAGAATCCAACACCTGCAAGGGCAAGGTCATTTATTGAAACCCTGCCCAATGCTGGACCGCAAGGA
Source organism: Akkermansiaceae bacterium (assembly GCA_043779985.1). Taxonomy (GTDB): domain Bacteria; phylum Verrucomicrobiota; class Verrucomicrobiia; order Verrucomicrobiales; family Akkermansiaceae; genus Luteolibacter. The sequence continues at coordinate 656 of JAYWDF010000144.1, forward strand.
ACTGTTTGGTTTTCTTACGCTATCGCGAAGACTGAGTCTAAGGATTATAATGATTACGGCACAACCACGGGAACCCGCTATAATCAATTTTTGACCCATCCAATTCGATGGGGCCAAAGTTTAGGACGGCCCGTGTGGGGTAACGACGGCGGCAATCGCCCTGGAGGGTATGGAATGTTCCAAGTGACATCTCCCGATACAGAAAATATCCCGCGTGAGCAGATATGGAACTGGCAGGAGAATGCTCGCGGAGGAGCGGTCATCGTTACTTCGAAACGAGCTGACGCTTCTGCTTGGATGACAAGGCAAAAAAATGCAGATAATGCGAATGGAATAGCTTTACCCAGCCTAAGTGTTGCCAATGTTACCTTCGCTGAGGGCACCAATCGCACTATGATTGATGCGGTTACAATGAAGGCGAATAATGGCGCAAGCGCTGCTCCTTCTTCATTCACGGATACTGAAGGTCCTGTAACTGGCTTTATAATCGATCCACACAGTGGAGGGCACTTTTGCTATTGGAAGAATTCCGCCTCAGGAACTAACAAATGGGCTCTGAGTCGCTACAACAATCCTCCGCCTGGAATTAATCCATTTAATTACACGCTCAGAGTTTGTAACGAAGTAGAATAGTCAGCCATGAACACTTCATTTATTTTCACGACACTTTTTGCCTTATTTTGTTCTTTTGGAATTGCTGCGGCCAAGAATCGGATCGGAGCCATTGACGATTTTATTAAGCCAATCATCGCAAAGGAGCTGCCTAAAAGTGGAAACTCTGCCGAATGGGATGGAAGCGGTAACGGTGGGTATCTATTTCGATATTTGATCGATGTTACAGGTGATGGCCGCGCTGAGATTTTAGTTTCCAGCTCTCTTGCTTCGTTCTCGAATCGAAGTGAGTGGAAAGTATTCGACGTGTCTCCGACTGGCGAGATGATGCCATACGAAGGGGTTATCAATCTCATGGCCGACGCCGTTTGGGTAGCAAGAGCAGGCGGCACTACTGAACTCCGCTGTGAGTGGCCACCCGATTTTGACTCAGACGAAGGACTGAAAAATCGACTTCTTCCCGAAGGTGAAGTCCGTCATCTCGTCTCGCGCATCGAGTTTGCGTATCCGAAGATCAATGAGACAAAAGCAAGTGTGACGGATGAGGAAGCCGTGAGTTTGAAAGCAGGAAGCACCGACACAAAGGCCATTCTCGAAGTAATGTTGTTGGCTGACTATTTAACAAATGAGAATGCAACTTGGCAGGCCGTCCCAGAGTGGCGATCCAACTCTGCCGACTATTACCACCGGCCAGAAGACGCAATCCGTATCAACGAACTCAGTGGCTTCACTCCTCAAGTAGCGATATCGCTACTGGGTGCAGCTCAATCCGATACCGTAACCGTTCCAAATGCAAAATTACGGACACAAAAACAGGTGCAGATTCCAATAGTTACAACCTCGCCAGTGCCGAAAATACTCGAACTAAAGCCCGCATCCACATCAAGCGATAAAGCTGCTTCATCAACATCGTGGAGCATCATCGCAGTGTTGATCGTGGCGGCGTTTGGCCTGCTATGGTTAGTATTGAAAAAACGGAAGTGAGAAGGTCGGACAACTTCACTTAACTCTCCCAAAAGATCGTCGCTCCGCACAACGACAAAAGGACAGTCCTTTTGTCGGAATATTTCTTGCCATTTTTCCTCCGCTCCGCTAGTTTATCTCCCATGAGCAGAAGGGCGCGCTGGCTGGCTGAGTGGCGGA
>JAYWDF010000145.1:0-2408 GCA_043779985.1 Akkermansiaceae bacterium
GATTGCTGGTCGAGAGTGCGCCCAGTTCCCAGATATAGCTGCCGGCTAGGGTCACTCCGTTGGTTAGAGTGAGGCTGCCGACGCCATTTCCCGGGGACAGAATGCCGCCCGCATTCACCGTGAGAGTTCCCACCGTCCCCGACCCGGCGAGGGTGCCGCCGAGGTTGACCGTCGTCGCGCTGCTGGACGCGATGCTGCCGTTGACGATCAGTTTGCCGTTGTCGATGCCGGTGACTCCGCTGTAAGTGCTGGTGCCGGCTAGCGTGGTGGTTCCGGCTCCGATTTTGAGGACGCTGTTGATGTTGCCTCCCGTGTTGGTGATCAAGGAGCCGAGGGTGAAAGACTCACCGCTGGCCGGGGAGAGTGTGACAAGTTGGGTTCCTGCGGAAACGGCACTTTGGAGGACTCGCCCGGTGATGATCGCCGCGCCGGTGTTGTCGTAAGCCCAGTCCTTGACCACGGCCCCGGCGGTGTTGCCAGTGAAGACCACCCGCATCCAGCCGTAGTTGCCAGCGAGTTTGAAACCGAGATAACCTTCCTGGCCGGAGGTGAAAGTGGTCCCCAAGTGATCCTGCGAACCGCCGGCGCCGGTGGCGAAGATGCCGCTGACATCAATGCTGGAACCCACCGTGAAATTCTGGAGGGTGCCCAGATTTCCCGCGCTGGTGCGGACGGGTTGGAACGCGGAGCTGTTGGCCACGCCCACTCCGCCGAAGAATGGATTGATGTCCCAGTTCGTGTCCCCATTGACGTCGATAAACACCCCGGTGAAGTCGGTGGGGATGACGGTGTTTTGGAGGTTGCTGTAAATCGTGTCTGCCGTGGCGGGAACGATCAGGGTCATGGCCACCCAAGCGGTGGAGAATGGAAATGGGTTTTTCATAACAATTTTAAGAATGATGAGGGTTAGCGATGATTTGGGCTCAGTTGCTGGAGACGCCCACCCGGAAGAATTTGGGTTTTTCGACGCCGTTCGGGGTGGCGATGAATAGCGGATAGGGCACGCTCACCGCGTCGATGACCCCGTCGGTGGCCAATACCGTGGGGGTCGCGCTGCTGTTCACCCAGTTGGCGAGGTTGTTGGCGCTGAACTGCACCGTATAGGTCAGTCCTGCGGCCCCGAAATTCCGGCGGCGGCCGAATACGGCGCGGAAGTCCACTCCGTTGGTGATGTTGGTCACGCTGATGGTGGGCTGGCCGCGGACGCTGAGGACGCCCCCGGCGTAGGTGATGGCGGCGGATGATGAAACGTTCGGATCGGTGCCGAAGCTGTATTCCACGAGATTGCTGAATCCGTCACCATCCGGATCGGCGGTCGGATTGCTGGTCGGAGATCCGGCCGGGGTGAGCGAAACCAAGTTGCTCGTCGCGTTGCCGCCCGTCGTGGTGGCGACCACCTTGTAAGTGCCCCAGTCGGCCCCCGAGACGCTCGGGAGCGAATAGCTGCTGGCGGTGGCTCCACCAATCGGCGAGTCGTTCAGAAACCATTGATAGGTGGCGGCCGGCACGGCGGCGACATCCACCGTGAGGGTGACTGCGGTGCCGACGGCGACGGTCTGGCCCTGCGGTTGGGCGAGGAAGGTCGGCAGCACCGAGGGCGTCCAAGTGCCGCTGACTCCTCCTGCCCAGGTCGTATTCAGCACCCAGACGGGATCGCTGTAATTGGCGATGGTGGGGGCATCAGTCGGCATGACGGTGAAGGTCGGGCGGCTGGCGAAAGTCAGCGGGGCGTTAGTTCCATCCACGGTGTTGTAGTCCCAGTTGCGGATGTTCGCGGTCAGGGCGGTGGGGCTGGTCGTGCCGTTGAGCAGCCACCAGCCGGCCTTGTAGTCGGTGCTGCTCACGCCGACCGTGGTGTTGAGGAAGGCATTGTTGGTGGCGTCGCCGATCTTGCTGTTGATGAGGACGACCTCGCAGTTTGGAAACCCGGTGGGGTCGATGCGGTTCAAGTAGTTGCTTGAGAGATCTGAAGTGAAGCGGCAGTTGGCATAGACGAAACCATGGTTCGTGGTGGTGTTGCGCACTTGGGCGAAGTAACCGCCGGTGCGCTGCACCATCTTGATGTCGCAGTTGCTGAAGAAGCACGGACCGCTGCCCCACATGAAGTCCGTATCACCCTCGATGTAGGAGTCGCTGATGTAGCACTGCTTGTTGAGCTGGATCGTGTCCTGATAGCTGTAGAAGCTACATTTGGTGACCAGGTTGCGGGCGGTGAAAGTGGCGGTGCCGGAGAGGATGAACGCTTCCGCCTGCGAGCCGCCTTGCGGGGTGGTGTTGTGGAACTTCAAGTTCTGGACGGTGATGTTATTAACGCCGCTGGCAATGAACGTCGCCCGGTGATAGATGCCGCCGCTGACGTTGTTGAAGTTGTTGTTATTTGGATAGACGATGGTGGTCTGGGTGCGGTC
>JAYWDF010000146.1:0-2404 GCA_043779985.1 Akkermansiaceae bacterium
GCCGCTCACGCCCTGGCCCTTGGTGCGGTGCTGGTGACTCACAACAGCAAGGAATTCAAGCGGATCGAGGGACTGGTGATCGAGGACTGGGCTTGATCCCTCAGGAGTTAGACTTTGCTTGAAAACCTTAAATCCGATAATGACCATAAAACCTAACATGCTGGCGGCAGTTGCCTCTTTTCACCTTGTGACAGCCACCGCGGCTCCCGAAGAAGTTCAGCCTGCAGCCCCGCCACCGGTTCAACCACCATCTGCCTCTCCCGCTCAGCAGAAGGCCGCAGTGAGGCCTCCCGTTCTGCCGACTCCCGGATGGTTTCACTCGGAAAAGCCGAAGCCGCAGTTGGGAGATGCCGAGGCGAGGAAGGAGGATGCGAGGTTCTACGCCTTCAACATCGAGTCACTGCCGGCGGATGAATACGAAGTCTGGCGCGGCAGATGGCGTGGGAAATGCCAAGTTGAGTCCAATGAAGACTCGGAGGCGCTCACTATGCTTGTGAGGCTCCGGGACGAAGATGTGGTGAAATGGCAACTGTCCCGCCTTGAGCAGGGACAGGGCACGAGTACGGACGCTGCGGGTATTCTAGGGAATTCCGGGCAAGAATGGCTGATTCCGAAACTGGAAAAAACGCTTTTCCTGAAGGCTGAAGACGAACCGCCGGATGAACATCCGAGCGACGTCGTATTCCAACCGGTTTCCGAAGCATCATCAAATGCGCTCAAGAAAATCGTGGAAAAATCCCGAATCATCAGCCCGAGGGTGAAATCGTGGTTCAGCCTGGTGTTCCATGATTCCCACGGAGAGGATGACCTGTCCGCACAGCGGGAGTTGCTCAAACAATGGTGGGCGCTCAACAAAAACCGCATGGTAGCCGGAGATTTCCGCCATTTGCGGATCATTCCGCTCTGGCCGGGCGAACTCGCGGGCGATGGGGAAAAGGATGTGCCATACACGTTCAGTGACTATTTGGCGGCACTGCATTCGGACCAGATGCCGATCCAGGTTGCAGCCATGGAGACGATCCTGTCCCGGAAGTTAGCGAAAGAACTCGATTTCGTGGATCTCGAATATGTTGCCGGATTTATGGCGGCAAAAGAGCCGCTTCTTCGGAACCAAGCCTATCGGCTTCTCATTGCTTCTGGGGATCATGCGACCGAGATTTTCAAGAAACTGATGGACCAAGATCCGGCCAAAGTCCCGGCACTCGTCACCGTGGATGCATTGAAAGCGAATCCAATTTACGCGCGGGATAGGGCGCTCTTTATCGCAACCATCGTCGCGTATGACAGCACCAGCTACCTGGGCAACCACATGAGTATGCAAGTTGAGGCGTATCCGCTTCTCAAGCAACGCGTGTTGAACCCCAACCTCTCCGAGGATGATCGGGTATCCGCCAATTCCTATCTGGGCCTTTTCGCTTCCACCCGGGACATTCCGTTTTTTGAGGAACAGCTCAAGCCGACACAGCCCAAAAGGATCCGTGAAGGAGCCTTCTATCAAATTTGCCGCCTTTCGCCGCCCGGGAATCCACCCGCCAGCATTCGGGCGCTTGAAAACGATCCTGACCTCGGACCCGTCATCAAACGTGTAATCGAGGACGCGGTGAAGTCCGAAGCACTCAACGCCGAACGCGCCGCCCTGAACAAAGCCGAGCAAGCCGATGAGATCCAAATGCGAAAAAAGCACGATGATATCGAGGTCGTCGAAAAATTTGGCAGCCTGATGGCCTACGCACTAACATACGGCAGGAATCAACCGGCTTACGAACTGGCTCAATGTGGCCAGCGGGGTGAGACATTCCTGAAATTGGCAGTAACCATGTCCAACGAAGAGGCGCGGACTTACGCCGCACGCTATCTCATGGAATTCTACGAGCCAACCCAGGAAGAAAGCGCAGTGTACCTATCCGCGCTCGTCGCCGGGCTCGGCTCGGACGACAGCGAGATTTCCAATTACCTCCGCAGGCGCGAGGATCTCCATGCAGCCGCGCTGCCTTTGTTGAAAGGAAGAGTGCTGGATATCCATCTTCCCTACTCCGTCCGCACCTTCGCCGCGCTGCACGTGGCTGCTTGGGCGACGAAAGAGGATCTGCCGTTTTTCGAATCCATACTTACCAGGGAATTCCCCGGCACCGTTCGATCCACCGCGCTTCATGCGATCTACCGGATCCTGCCGCCGGACGAAGTGCCGGAATCCGTGCGTGCTCTTTCTGGCGACCCCGAACTGGGTGAGGTGATGAAGATCTATCGCTACGGCGGCAAATCGGAGTAAGACAGACCGCTGTCACGTGGGCGAGACGCCCACGCTCCTCGCCCCATCTTCATCCAAATTTCACACCTTCGTCATTCCCATGCGCAGCTCATTCGTTAGCCTCGCGGGGAAATTCATGGAACACGCCACCGAAAC
>JAYWDF010000147.1:0-7100 GCA_043779985.1 Akkermansiaceae bacterium
GTTGATCAGGGCAGGGCCCAGTATCGGCACTTCAAGACCCCGAAGCGAAGTCAGCACCGCCTTCCAGGCATTCTTGGAAGTGGAGTTGACATTGAATCCGCCTTTGATCGCGATCAGGGAAGCGAGATTCGACCATGCGGTATCGGAGAGCGCTTTCTGGACCGCCATGGTGGCCGTCACTCCGGAGCCCAACATCGGGGTTTGACGTGGGATTAGGGGCTGGGGTTGGTTGCTAAACAACAGGCTGGCATCACTTTGGTTCCGGATCCCCGAAAAGTAGAAGCCGTCCCAAAGCGTTTGATTGGCAAGCCAAGCATGGTCGAGCGCTTCATAGCCGAAGGCGCTGGAGTCGCGGGTTGTGTTTCCGGGCACGACCGGCGAGGCGAGTGATTCCCCGACGGTGGATTGCACCAAGGGCAGGTAACCACTGCTTGCGAGATTGGCGTGACGCAGGTCGGCGAGATTGAGCAGAGGGCTGGTCGGGATGTCCTGGCTGACGTATTGGATCGCGCCGGTGCCACGGCTGGTTCCGGAGAAGTGGAATGCGCGATCCACATCGTCCGCATCGATCGAGCCAACCGTTCCCGCACCCGCACCAGTGATGGACCGCAGGGACATCTCCATTGGCAGCAAGGCCGGGTGCGATTTGGTGGCATCCATCTGAAGCACGTGATGCACGAATGATGAAGTGCGCCCGGGTTTACCCGGGTAGAGCGAATCGTGGGAGGTTCGCGCGCTCAGCGAGAAAATAGCGAACTGTTTCGGGATCGAGCCCCAGCTCGATATCGGGGTACTATCCGGGTTTACCAGAGTCATGCTTGCGACTGGGATGTCCACCTCGCGCTTGAATGGGAATGTGATAGGGTTCGCCGTATCCTTTGCCGAGAGGACTTCTTCCAGTTTACTTTGGGAGCCGTAGTTATACTCATACTTGCCAATCGCCGACGTGCTGCTGCCCACCTTGGCTTCGATATCAACCGCGAACTTGCCACCGCTTGGACCCGGCATCATCGGCATGACCTCCACATTCACCGAGTCCGTAGGGCGCACCCCGAACACTCCGGCAAGTTTGGCGTTGTCCGTGGTGGGAACTCCAACCGCAGGACGCAGCCAGTCAACGATGTAACCCGTCCGGTAATCCCACCCTGAACCGGATAAGACATTCTTGGTCTTGCTACTACCCAGATCATTCTGATAGAGAAAGTTGACCATGTCGCCAAACTTCGCCGACGGGGAGAGATTTTCACCGAAAACCCGGGCCTCCCCGGGATACAGGGTCACCGTCGAGCCCAACGCCGACCCCGCGTCCTTGCTGGCGGTGCATGAAAACGGGTCGTCCCAAGCCACATTGGCTGATACGTGAAAGGTGCTCAGCAGGGTGTGGTTGTTTGTCTGGGCCACGCCGTTCCTGAAAAATTTGAACGCCACTGGCAGATTGCGAAAGGTCACCTTCAGGGTGGAAAACTGAATTGGAACCGAATAAGGGTTATAGATCGTGATGACGGGGGTGTAGATCAAGTAGACCATGTTTTTCAACAGGGGGTCACCTGCGGTGGCTGGGTTGCTGATGTATCTGTTGCCGTGAGCCAATCGCGAAACCAAGGAAAAGACGACCGAAACCCGGGTCACCACCGGAGCGACGAGCGAGCCGTCGAGCGCCCCGGGAACCGGAATGAAGTTTTTCGGTAAGGAGACCTGCAGTGGGCTAAGCGGCTTCTTATACAGCTGGTAGTATTGGGCGAGAGTCGAAAACAGCGGATCCGCCTCGGACAGGCGGGCCTTGGTATTGGAATATACATAGCGGCCCGCGAGGTCGCCGGGCAGCGCGGCGTCTTCGAAGGCGCGGGTCAGGTCCGCTTTGAAGCCACCGTCGGCCACATTGACCGGCAGGCTGGTGGAGTGCGTCGTGAGATCATGGAAATACGGTCTGAGACCGTCGTTCCGGCCGATTTGCAATTCCGCCTCATTGAGGCTGATGACCTTGGATGCGGTGGGGCTGTCAAGGCGCAGAGCGGCGGTGGCCGCGGAAATCGCCTCCGCTTGCGGGCGGACGGGGGCCCGGAGGCGCGACTGGCGCAGGTCAGCAACGGCCGTGGCGGACTCGGCCGCGAGATCGATCCGGGCCTTCACCCCTTCATCGAGCACGGTCCAAGCCAGCGAGCCCTTCTGGTTGATGTTGACCGGGCTCAGATGGGTACCACGAAGCGTACCGGTGCCAATGGTTCGGTCGGCCACCAAGGTGATGTTTGCCGGCGACGGAGCCGTTTCGCCGGGAGGGGTCTTGGGCCCAGCTGGGGAAGCGGGGTTTCCCGATGTCAACCAGGTGACGAATTCGCCATCGGCCACATCTTGAGTGGTTTGGAGGGTAATTTTTCGGGATTGATAGTCATTTGGGGCATCTGGGCTGGGCTTCCAGGATTCCCACACCCCGGTAATCCCAGGGCTTGCCGCCGCATCCACGAGATTCGCCGGAGCGGTGACTCTCTGGTCAGGTCCGGCCGCTTTTTGGAGTTGCCCGATCGCCAGCATCAGCGCCAAGTGCGCGTTGCTTCTCGCCGTTGACATGGCAGATCCCTGACTGGATGTCCGCATGGTAATGCTCGACAGGCTCAACAGTCCTACCGCAATGACCGTCAACAGGATCATGAGTGATAACGTGACAATCAGCGCAAAACCTCTGGGGTGGGTTTGTTGGGTATTTTTCATGGATTTTTCGGAAATGTGCCTGCGCGATGACAAAAAGCACCCGCCTTGTTGAAAGACTCTGGTGCAACCCAGGACCAGATCCTGCGAGTCAACCGGCACAACTTGGATAGGAGTGTCTCGCGCGGATCTCACGGAATTATCTTTCGGGTTTTAAAATTTGGCGTGAATCCGAAGTTCCTCCGGGAGTTGGATTGGGGAGGGGTATGCGCTTTGCGTATTCCGGCCATTACTGTTAGGGTGTGCCCGTTGATGGGATTCCCCGCCCCCGGGCCCCATCTTCGTGACCCGTGCAGGGTGGAAAGTGCTCAGGATGCGGTACCCCGCTTTTTCAATGTGCGGTCGATGATGGTTGCACCACCGCTTGCCAGGAGTTTCCGATCGAGAGTTCGCCGAACTTGAATGGCGACTGCCGGACTCGCAGGGCGATGGTGTCCAAAGGCGCGGTCATTTTGGTGTGTTGCCGGTGGGTGACCAAGTCCCAGGTTTCGGGTTCGTGCGCGGGAACCTCCTCGGAATTGTCATAGGCCTTGATGGATACCTTGTTGCCGCCCAGCGGGCCGATCTCGATCTTGGCGACCATGAAATACGTTCCATTTCCGCTCTCCGGCAGATCCGAACGTTCCCAACCTCCTTGTTCTGCAACCACCCAGTGCCCCCCCGCGCTCAAGCCCATGGCCAGCACGGTCGTCGGATCTTCGGAACTGCGGAACATGAACGTCGCTTCGCTAGGCCGACCGTTTGAATCGCGCATTTCAGAGGACATGCGGTGCATGGAAAGGCCGACATACACGATCTGAGGCACGGTCGGATTGATCGGCTCTGCCAGCTTGCGCCGGGCTTCCCCCCAACCGACTAACAGCGCCAACCCGCCGGCTCCATCGCGCTTGAGCAGCGGGGCAGCAGGAACAAAATGATAGTCACCGGTATTTTTCTCGCTGGCCAGCCACCAACCGCCACTCCAGCCCGTGCCGAGAGCAAACCGATTTGCCTGACTCAGGCTGGTCGGAAACGGATCGCGTGCGATCAAGCGGGGCGGGAGCCCTTCGGCCTTCCTGTCTAGGGGCGTGCGATAGTCGCGGATCCACTTTTGAGTGGTGTCGGAGATGATGTTCTCTGTTCCATTTGAGGTAATAGTGAGGGTTTGTCCGATGCTGAGGAGTCGCACGCTGGGCTCGAATTTGCTGAACGTGTCCACCACTTCCACCGCGCCGTCGAGCACGTGAACTTCAGACGCGCCTTCGGCATCCACTGCCACGCCGAACTCGGTGCCCAGATCCACCACGCTGGAAGTCGGGGTGAACAGGCTGAAACTGTAAATGCCTTGTTCGCAGCGGACGGTGGCATTCCCCTGGTGAAGCCGCGCGGTCTTGGGGCTCAAAACTTCGAGCTTGGCTGGCCCCTTCAAGGCCAGCTTGGCCCCCCGTCAAACTGGATCAGCGCCACCCCTGCCGAGAGCTCAAGCGTCCCTGGAGGAATGCGTCTATCCACCGCAATCGTTTCGCTCCGGACCCATTTGCAGTCGCGGACATCCACCAAAGTGGCCACACCGGAGTCATTGGCGACTTGGATGCCGCCCTTGGTGGGAGCGGTGCGCCAGACCAGTGTCGCAGCAAGAATCAACACTGCCGCGATGGCGGTCACGGCGCTGCTGAATTGAAGCCACCGCGGGCCCTTGACCGACGGCAGCGACTGCCCGGTGCTGAAGTTGCCGTCCCGCAGCGCCATATCGATGCGGATGGCACGCATGAAGCGCTCCCGCAAGGATTCCGATGCGAGGAGATCCTGCTCAAGTTGGTGGAATTCGTCAGGATTCAAATCCTCGAGCAGCATGCGATGAATTCGGATCGCATCCGCTTCATCAGCGGGCTTGCGCTCGTAAGAATTTGCCGGACCTTTCATGATTGGAGAGGACTGCGCGGCCGGGTCGCCGGACGCATGGCAAGCGAGAGCTCACGCTCGACGCAGTGTTGAAGCTTCGCCCGTAAGCGGCCAAGAAGCTTGTAGAAGCTGTTGGCCGTATGGGGGGACTGTTCGGCAAGTTCTTTGATTTTACCCGCCCCCCTGTAGGGAGCTAACACCAGTTCCCGGTTGGCAGCAGACAACTTGGACAGACAGCCATGCAGGGCGGTCTTTTCCAAAACCCGCTCTTCGTGAGTCGGCTCGTCGGTGAACTCGGCGAATTTGGTCATGAGTTCCTCGCTGAAAACCAGTCGATCGCGGGCGAAATTCCTTCGTGCCCGCAGCGCTTCGAAACGCACAATGACCTTCGCCCATGGCAGGAAGCCTTCAGGGGTTTCAAGCAGGTCCAACTTGCGCCAGATCACGAGACTCGCTTCCTGATTTACCTCGTCGACGGCATCCCAATTGGGAACCAGTGCCCTCGCATAGGCGCGAAGCGCGGGCTCATGGGTGACGAACAGCCGCAAAAAGCGCTCGTCGGCTGGTTCGGTCGACAAGGAATGGTCATTTGGGGGAGACATCGTTGATAGAATCCTACAACCTGCACTGCCATTTTCAGCCATAAATATTCATTTTCAGTAAGTATTTCCCGGCGTTCGAGTTTCAAGGTCACCGCTCTCATATATCTCGGTAGCACTCGCCAAGGCGGGTGAGCTTGCCGTCATTATCGAAGAGCGCACTAGTACCCAGGGCGCTGCTTTTCATGCCGGCGGGAAACCAGGCATAGCGCTCGACGTAATCGAGCCGACCGAGCTTCGGCAGGACATCCTCCATGAACTTTAAAACCTCGTCCGGCTTGTACTGATTCGCCTCCGGGCTTTTTGCGGCCCAGTCACCGACGGCGAATTCGGTAATCCAAATCGGTTTTTTGTAGAGTTTGTGGATCTCCATCAGGCGATTGATGAAGGCATCGGCATTGGGGCCGCCGTACGAGTGGACGCAGACGAAATCCACTTTAAGATCACGCTTTTTGGCTCCTTGCATGAAGGCCTTCATCCACTCGTTATCTGGATGTACAGCAGCGGGGCTGCCGAGGCGAAGGCCCGTTTCCTGCAAGACCGTCCATGCCTCGAGTGCCTGTTCCTCGGACATATTCCCCTGCTTGGACTGGTCGGGTTCATTGAAACCGAGCAATTCCTTGATCCCTGCTTTTTTCGCGGCCTCGGCGACGGTAATGACGGATTGCCGGTTCCCGTTGTATTTGAAAATCATCGGGGTGAAGTCAATTCCCTTTGGGGTGTCGGCTGGCATGTTGCCGGTCCACGTGTAGAACCATTTACAACGCAGTTCCTGAAGCTTGCGGCTGAATTCCGGCGACTTGCCACCGATGCCGAGGCCTTTTTTGGCCGAGCCTGCTACTTTGGATAGTTTAGTCGCGGCGTGGAGGTCTCCAGTTGGCGCAAGTGCCGCCATGAGGGAGAGTTGGATGAGATGGCGGCGGTTCATGATGTGTTATTCTGATTCTTGGTTGGCTGCGATTTTGCCGCCGGTGATCTGATTCAGCATGGCGGTGAGTTCGTGCACCTTTGCGGGATTCTCGTTGGCGAGGTTTTTGGTCTCAGCGGGATCTTCGGCGAGGTTGTAGAGCTGGGGTTTCAGGCTGTTGCCGGAGCGTATGTCCTTGAACATCGGCGCCCCCTTGTGTGCAGGAATGAATTTCCAATCGCCGGCCTTCAAGGCGAGGCCCGAGATCCCTTCCTCAACCACGGCGGCACGGCCGACATCCGATTTGCCGAGCAGGACGTCCAGGGCGTTTTGACTATCGCCGGCCGGCACGGGTTGGCCTACAAGTGTGGCAAACGAGGCGAGGAAATCGAGCTGCGAGGTGGCTGCGGCGGAAATGGCGGGAGCGATTTTTCCTGGCCACGAAATAATCATCGGCACGCGTGTGCCGGCTTCGAGCTTGGAATACTTGCCCCCACTAAAAGGGCCGCCCGGAGTGTGCTCGCCGTTTTTTCTGATAGCGCCATCCTGGTAGCCGTCGTCGAGCACCGGCCCGTTGTCACTGCTGACGATGACGAGGGTGTTTTCCAGCAATTTGAATTGTTCCAGCTTGGCGATCACCGCACCAACGTAGTCATCGAGTTGGGCGATCACGTCCCCGCGCGGTCCGAGGCCGGTTTTTCCGACGTAGGCGGGAGCGGGCACCCGTGGCACGTGGGGTTCGTGCATGGCGAAAAACAGGAAGAAGGGTTTGTCCTTTTCCTTCTCGATGAATTCCAAGGCCTTGGCGGTAAAATGGTCGCCGAGCTCTTCGTCTTTCCACAGCGCCGCCTTGCCGCCGGTCATGAAACCGATGCGGCTGATGCCGTTGGTGATGGTATCGCTGTGTTGGGGATCGGCACCGAACTTGAGCAAGTCCGGGTTGTCGCGGCCGGTCGGCTCGTGACCGACCTGTTTCTGGTAACTCACCAGGATGGGATCTTGCGGGTCGA
>JAYWDF010000148.1:0-7095 GCA_043779985.1 Akkermansiaceae bacterium
CACCCCGAAAAACCAAAATCAAATTAAGCGCCGGGTGTCATGAATCCTGGCGCAACGACTCACCCCCTCCGGTGTCATTTATCATTGGCGCAATACGAAGTTTCTGCAAAAATTTAAACTTAAGTCTTGCAAATTATTTTAAGTGCGGTGGGATAAGTTACCGAAGTTTAGAGTCGCTATTGTCCAAAGTCGGTGTAGTATCACGCCGTTATGGCAATTACCACGAAACGTACCCGATTCTCACGTCGCCTTCCTGACCATGTCACCGATGAGCTTTGTAATGTCCTTGCTGAAAAAAAGGTCTTTGGGTTTAACGACCTCTTCGAGCGCGTTTTCGCGAACCTCAAGGTTCGCAATGCCGTCAGCGGTGGCGAAGAAATGCTCCGCCTGCGCGCCTACGAAAAGCTTCAAAACCTTGTAACCCGCGGCTTGGTTGAAAAACTTGGCAAGGAATACAAGGGCACAGCTCGCGTGCATGAAGCATCGAGCGCCTATGCAGCAGCTCAAGAAGCCGCTGCTCAGGAAGAGGCTTGATTCACTGAGATTCTCCCAAAAACCCGCGCCTGATGAAGGCGCGGGTTTTTTTTCTACCCATTTCGAGCGCGCCTCCCTAGCTTCCCTGCGTCAGCCCGTTGATTTATGCCACAAGACTACCTTCCCGTCCTTTTTCAGATCCTGATTGCTCTCGGTTTCGCCGTCTCGACACTCTCGCTGAGTGTCGTTTTCGGTCGCTCCGGCAAGCGTAACCCCATTAAGGATAGCGCCTACGAGTGCGGCATGTTGCCCATCGGGGTGGGAGCGCCGCGGTTTTCGGTGAAGTTTTACCTCGTGGCGATGCTGTTTGTGATTTTCGATATCGAGGTGGTCTTCATGTATCCATGGGCGGTGCAATTCCGCGACTTGGCAGCCCAAGGCCCTACCGCCTTGACCAGTATGGCTGGCTTTGCCGGCATCTTGGTTTTCGCCTACGTTTACGCGCTGAAGAAAGGCGCTCTCAACTGGAAATCGTAAATCACCCGGGATGATCCATCACGCCGTCTATTTCCAGCTCAAGCCCGGAGCGGATGCGGCTCTGATGGAGGAGCTTGTCAGGAACAGCCGGAGTCTGTTGTTGAAAATCCCGGAAGTGTTGGGTGTGAAATCAGGGCGAAATATCGACCCTGGTTCACAATGGCAGTTCTATTTCTCGGTCGAGGTCGATTCGCTCGAAAAGCTCCGGATCGCCTTGGATGATCCGTTTTTTCTCAAGCTGATGGAAAAATGGCTCAAGCCGAATACCCTGAGCAGTTTCGAAATGGATTTCGAATTGGACCCCTCCAAGGACCTGAAGCATTCTTAGGAGAAATCCTCCCGGATTGGCATGAAACGGGCTTGATCGCAAAGCGATTGACACACACGTTCCGCCGCCCGGTCCCACGGGCGATTATCTCTCAGATCCATGGTATTCCCGATTCAAATTCCTAATGATGCCCCGTTTAATGCCGAGCAACGGGCTTGGCTCAACGATTTCCTCTCCAAAGCCCTCGCTTCAGGAAACCAAGCGGCAGCTCCCAGCGGCCCGACGATCCCCGTCACCGTGATGTTTGGCTCGCAAACCGGAACGGCTGAAGGACTTGCGAAAAAACTCATCAAGACGCTCAAGAAGGGCAACTTCAGCCCGGAGATCCAAGACATGGCCTCCTATGACCGGGCCCGCCTGGCCTCCGAACAAAATCTCCTCATCATCACCTCCACCTATGGCGATGGCGAACCGCCGGATACAGCCACGGATCTCCACGCGTGGCTCATGAGCGACGCCGCGCCGCGACTCGATGGCGTTTCCTACTCGGTCCTCGCGCTGGGTGACAGCAGCTACCCGGATTATTGCAAATGCGGCATCGAGTTCGACACCCGCATCGCCGCTCTCGGCGGAAAACGGATTTTTTCCCGCGTGGATGTCGATGTCGACCCCGACGAACCGTACGCGGCTTGGTCTGCCGGCGTGCTTGCCGTGCTCGCTCCAAGTGCTGCGGGCATTCCCGGCAGTGGCCTTGCCGCCGTGGAATCCCACGATGACGGCTACTCCAAGAGCAACCCCTTCTCCGCCGGAGTGGTGCAAAACTACAATCTCAATGGCCCGGGAGAAAAGCAGACCCATCAAGTCGCGCTGTCGCTCGAAGGTTCCGGAC
The DNA here is from genome assembly GCA_043779985.1 of Akkermansiaceae bacterium. Classification (GTDB taxonomy): domain Bacteria; phylum Verrucomicrobiota; class Verrucomicrobiia; order Verrucomicrobiales; family Akkermansiaceae; genus Luteolibacter. Next base: position 2,169 of record JAYWDF010000148.1, read on the forward strand.
TGACCTACGAAGTCGGCGACGCGCTCGGTGTCTATCCCTTGAATCCGCCCGACGTGGTGGACGAGATCATCGCGAACCTGCCCTTCAAGGCGAGTGCCGTGCCGACGCCTAGCGGCGAAGATGTCTCACTGCGCACCGCTCTGATTCACCATTACGACATCGGCTCACTCAACAAATCGATCATCCAGAAATGGCAGGTAAAAAGCGGTTCGCCCTTTCTCCGTTCGCTCGTCGAGGCTGACGACAAAAAGGCCTACGACGACTTCTGCTGGGGACGTGATTTGATCGATCTGGTCATCGACCACCCCGCCGATTTCAGCGATGGGGAAGAGTTTGTTTCGATCTTAAAAAAACTCCAACCGCGCCTCTACTCGATCGCCTCCAGCCCGCGTGCGCATCCCGGCGAGGTTCACCTATGCGTCGGCATCGTTCGTTATCACACCTTCGGCCGCAAGCGCGGCGGCATTTGCTCCACTTTTCTAGCAGACCGGGTCAGCGGCGATGCGAAGCCCCGTGTATATGTCCATAGTAACAATGCGTTCCGCCTTCCCGCCAATGGCGACACCGATGTCATCATGGTCGGTCCCGGCACCGGCATCGCCCCCTTCCGTGCGTTCCTGGAAGACCGCAAGGCCACCGCAGCAAAGGGAAGAAACTGGCTCTTTTTCGGCAACCCCCACAGCGCCACCGACTATCTCTATCAAGATGAACTGGATGCATTCCAAGCGGACGGCACCTTGGCCAAGCTCGATCTCGCCTGGTCGCGTGACCAGAAGGAAAAGCTCTACGTCCAGCACCTGATGCTGCAAAACGGCGCGAAGCTTTGGAACTGGCTTAGCAGCGGCGCCGCCTTCTACGTCTGCGGCGACGCTTCGCGGATGGCCAAGGATGTGGACCAGGCCTTGCTCAAAGTTGCAGAAGAACACGGCAAGCTCACACCGGAAGATGCGGCGGCTTTCATCTCCCAGTTGAAAAAGGAAAAGCGCTACCTGCGGGATGTCTATTAAGGCGTGGCGGCGGATTTCAACCGCCAGGCCTTGTGATTCGGAATCGGGCATGGCGGTGGAGAACCGCCGTCACGTTTAGCGCCTGCGCGACTGCTCTTCGATGAAGATCTCCGCGAGGCGGAAACAACGGCGTGATAGATCCTTCGCATCATTGTCACCAATCAGCGCGACACCTTCTTCGCTCACTTCGGCCAGATAGATTTTCCAAGCCATCTTCGTCAGCAGTTCGGGATCAATCTTGGGACGCTGGGGTTGATGCGCCTGCGGTTGAGGATTCGGGCGCGGCCGTGGCTCATGGGATGCCTCGGATGCCTGCGACTCTGGAGCAGCCAAGGGATGCACCTCTTCGCTCGCCGGCTCGCCGGCATTCTGCGGCCCATTCGACTGGCCCTTGCCCTTGCGCCGGCGGCGCTTCCGCTTAGCGGATTCCGTCAGCGGCGGAGCGCCACCACCGGATTCCGCTTCAGGCTCCGGCCAATCATTCGCGCCGTGGTCAGAAGCCTCCACCGGCTCCTCGGACCTTTCTGACTTGCGCGCCGAAGGAAAAGGAATGCTGGCAAGCTCCACTGCCGGCGGGGCTTCGGCTTCCACCGGGTCAGCGGTTTTGGCAACCTTCTTGGGACGTGGATTGGAAATCCGGCGTACCCGCGGGGCGCTTGCGGCTTCGGGATTGGATGAGTTTTCTGGAGAGGATGTGGTTTCGTCGGTCATGTTGCTGAAGAGAAGGAAGCCCAGCCCGGCGGCATGCGTCGAGAATATTCAGGTGCCCGGACCTTGGCAAACCATGGAAAAACGCCGCTCGGCTTGCGTGATCCGAGCGGTTTCGGTTCTACGGTGAATGGGCTTGATCGAGTCTGGAGATCGGAGGGCCACGGTGGTCGCAAACGTCGCCCTCCGGCGGAAGGCCGCGAGGCCCTGAAGGCCGCGGCACAACTCAATTTGCTCGCCTCACAATTGCGAAATCGCCCCTTTTGGGATAAGCGGGGCCTGTCGCTTTAAAACCTACGAGGAAGCTGACGAATGGATGATGAGACTCCAGCTCCGCTAGAAGAAATCCGCCCGCCATCCGATGAGGACTTGGTGAAACCGGCTTCGAAGCTCAACGAACTGAGAGCCAAATCTATCGTGGTGGGTGGTTTCGCGGTCATGGCTGCCGGATTTACACGGAGCACCGTCGATATCGACTTGTTGGTCGATTGCTCCCCTAAGAATTACGCAAAGGCTTGGAAATTCTACCTGATCAGGCGATTCTTGAAATCGGCCCCGGTGAGATCGAGCAATACGTCGTGGTTCGGGTGGGTGACCAATTCACCGTGGATCTGATGGCGAATGCCTGTGGAAAGCCCTATGCTGGCGCCGAAAAACTCATCTAATTCCGAGATCATCCCGGAGTGAGGACCCTCTGCGCCTCACCCGCACTTTTGTGGAAGACCAAACAGACCCATCGGGATAAGGATACTATGGCCCGCTCGTTTCTCCGCAGGCTCCTTGAAGACCACGGCGAGTGGCCGGTGGTGTGGGCGGCTGGGATGACTCAGAAATTCCGGATGTCGTCGCGGTTGCCCCTTTTTAAGACGGGATCGTAATAATCAGGGCTTTTCGAAGTATCGCTATAAGCATCTTTGCCCATCGACCACAGATCGAAATCGGGATTCTGGGTTGCGGCGTTGGCCACACCCGCTGCGGTGGTGGCCGTCCGGTAGCAGTATTGGTTACCCCAAGGATCAAGAACGGGTGTGGAGGCAGGCACCGTCGTGACGTTTGCCACCCAGCCCTGCTTGGTGCTGGTCGGGTCCAAGTCCGGCAGATAAATCTTGCTCGCTTTGGTCCATGTCGCGGGCGGAGTCGCCTGCTTGCCGTAGTCGTACCCTTCGTAAAAGAGCGCCTGATACAGATAGACCGCAGAGGTATTGGTCCCGCCTGAACCCGACACGCTCGGAACATTGTTGGTCGATGGGTAGGTCCCCATGTCCAACTTGTATTCCTCCAGTGCCTTGGACAGCAGGGCGATCTGCACCAGTGCCTTCGACTTCGCTTGCCGCTCGGTGACATAGCCGAGACCGCCGACGACGAGACCGGCGAGAATGACGATGATGGTGATGACCGCCATCAACTCGATGAGAGTGAAAGCCGCCTTACCGTGACGCTGCGTGATTTTCATGGTCCGTGGATTTTGAGTGATTTGCGAGGGATCCAGTGGGTTACTGGTTACCCATCGTCGAGATCATCTTAATCAATGGTAGGAACAATGCAAATACAACTGCGCCGACGATGAGGGCAAGGATCACGATCATGATCGGCTCAAGAATCGAGGTCAGCGCGGTGACGGCGTTGTCGACTTCGTCGTCATAAACGTCGGCGACCTTGAGAAGCATTTCCGGGAGCTGTCCGGTTTCCTCGCCGACGTCCACCATGGAGATGACCATGTTCGGGAACACGCCTGAAGCTTGGAGAGGAGTCACGATGGTTTCACCTTCCTTGACGGCTTCGTGAACCTTCTCGATCGCGTTGGAAATCACAACGTTACCGGCAGTGTCGCGGGTGATGTTGAGGGCTTGGAGAATGGGCACCCCGGAAGTCACCAAGGTGCCGAGCGTCCGGGAAAAGCGGGAAACCGCGCTTTTCCGCTGGATATCACCGAGGATCGGCATTCTCAACTTCATGTTGTCAATCACCACGCGGCCTCCTGCTGTCCGGCCCCAGAGATTGAAGAGGAAGACGCCGATGCCGAACATGATGAAGACGAACACGACGTTCGGCACAAAAAGCGGCCGGGCGAGGAAGAACTCGGACATTCCGAAAACAATCTTCGAGATCAGCGGCAACTCGGAATCCGTGTTGGTGAACATTTCCCGGAATTTCGGCACGATGAAGATCATCAGGAAGACCAGGATGGCGACGGCGATGAACATGACGATCACCGGGTAAACCATGGCGGAGACGATCTTATTCTTCAGCTTCTGGGCCTTTTCTTGATACTCAGCGAGACGGTTGAGGACGATTTCCAAAACACCACCCAGCTCACCGGCCTTGACCATGTTCACGTAGAGTTTGTTGAAAATCTTCGGGTGTTGCGCGAGCGACTCGGAGAAGGTCGAGCCGCCTTGGACGTTTTCCGCGAGCGCGCTGACGGTCGCCTTGAGCACGGGATTGGGCTCTTGTTTTTCAAGAACCGTGAGGCTGCGGAGCAGCGGCAGGCCGGAATCGATGAGGGTGGCCAGCTGACGGGTGAAAATCATCAAGCTCTTCGGCTTGATGCGGCCGCCCACTTGGCCCTTGGAGGCCGCCTTTGCTTTAACGGCACCCTTGGCTTTGCTCGGAGCAGCTTTGCCCTTTCCTTTTGACTTACCCTCTTCGTTGATCTGGGTAGGGTAAAGACCCTTGCCGCGGAGCTGCTGAATCGCTTCAGCTTCGGTGCCAGCAGCGACGACGCCGGTGGTTTGCTCGCCTTTTGCATCAAGCGCGGAATATTGGAAGTTGGCCATGGGATTGGTGGATTTTTGAAGTTTAGAGCAGCGGTGTAAAGGACGGAAGTGGAATGGTCAGGGAAATTACTAGCGGGGAAATGCGGCTAAAATGAAATATCAGGTGTATTTCAGCACTTCCTCGATGGTGGTGGTGCCGAGATAGATGTTGCGTAGCCCGTCCTCGCGGAGGGTGTTCATGCCGAGCTCGACCGCCTTCTGTTTGAGAACGACGGAAGGAGCCCGCGAGGTAATCAGTTCGCGAATCGGGTCAGTCACGTTGAGCAACTCGTAAAGCCCCCGGCGTCCGCGGTAGCCGGACTGGCCACAGGAATCGCAGCCTCCGCCGGTGAAGAACTGCTTGTCACCGAGTTCGTGAGCCGAGATTCCGAGCTGGTTGAGGATGGATTCGTTCGGCTCGTATGGAGTCTTGCAGTCCTTGCAAATCGTCCGGAC
>JAYWDF010000149.1:0-2400 GCA_043779985.1 Akkermansiaceae bacterium
ATGCATTCGCAGCACCGTCGAGCACCTGCATCTTGAACTCAGCCTCAACCAGGTCCCGCATGAAATCGTCGTCGTGGACGATGGCAGCAGCGATAGCACTTGGGAAATCCTCACGGCTCTCAAAGAGAAAATCCCACAGCTTCAGCCTGTGCAAAACTCCGTCCGCCATGGCATCGGCTGCGCCATCCTTCACGGCTTCGCCTCCATGAAAGGCGATGCCGCCGTGATCATGATGGCGGACGAATCCGACGATTGCCGGGACGTGGTTCGCTATTGGCACCTTCTTAACGAAGGCTATGACGCGGTATTCGGCAGCCGCTTCATCAAGGGTGGCGGGGTCATTGATTACCCGACCCATAAAATGATTCTCAACCGCATCTTCAATGGTTTTGTCCGGATGTTGTTTCACCACGGTCTCAACGACACCACCAATGCCTTCAAAGCCTATCGGAAGACCACGATTGACGGTTGCCAGCCGCTGATCTCGCCTCATTTCAACTTGCTGGTGGAATTGCCGCTGAAGGCCCATATCCGCCGCTATTCATGGACCACCATTCCGATCACCTGGCGGAACCGCCGCAGCGGTGTGGCCAAGCTCAAACTCCGCGAGATGGGTTCCCGCTACCTCTTCATCGTCCTCTATTGCTGGCTGGAGAAATTCTTCAGTCGCGGAGACTACATGAAAAAATAGCAGCCAAACCGCAAGGATCTCAAAAAAAAACGACTTCATGAAAAACATCGCAACAGATCCAAGAAGTAACAGGCCGATATATGTGCTACTGGGAATCCTGCTGATCGCAGCCATCGCATTTCCACTCCTATGCGCGTGGAAAGGGTTCCCACTCAACCGAGACATCCATCTTGGAACCGCAATCGAATACAGCAAGCATTCCATTGCCATCGGGAGCACTCAAATCGTTGGATTCAATGCAACCGGGACGCCAACCATCCAGGAATTCCCAATTTGGCAAATGCTGGCCGCTGTCGCATTCAAAATCCTGGGCCCTTGGTGGGGATGGGCAAATGTGGTTTCGATCCTGATCTTCATCACCTCGCTCTATCCGCTCTACATGCTTGGAAAAGCCTCCATGGGCCATCGCGGCGGTCTCTGGACATTGGTATTCTTCCTCACGCAACCACTCGTGTTCCAGTATTTCGGCCTGGCCAGCACCGATGGTGCATCCATCACCGCCATGATCTGGTTTCTGTACCTCGGATTCAAGCTGGTATCGGCACCCTCCTTTCGGATTTCCCTATGGTCGGCGGCACTCTTGGCCGGTGTCGCGACAGTTCTGCTGAAACTTCCGTTCTTCATGGCAACCGGCATCGCCCTCTTTGCCTATCACATGTTGACGAACGCAAGATCATTCAAACACCTAGTCTCGCTGGGTTCGGTAGGATTCTTCGCCGGACTCGTCTTCTTGGCATGGACAAAATACACGGACCATCTGCAGACAGGGGCCTTGTTTCCACTTGTCGATTTACGAATCTCCGACCCGGCCATGGTTTTCTGGTATTTTGGTGACTTGAAATACCGCCTTACGCCTGCAGTCTGGATCAAAGGCGGTTGGAGAGTCCTCAACTGCCTTTTCGGAAGTTTTGTCCTTTTGGGCTTGGGAAGCCTAGGCATTTTCAAATCACGTCCGCTGCATCTGCCCCTTTGCCTGATTGGCGCAAGCGGGATCACTACCTTGGTTTTCACCCATCTCATTCTCCACCACAGTCACTACTACCTAATGCTTTCTCCCGCCGTTGCGATGCTTTGCGCGAATGCATTCCTCTGGTTGAAGGACTCCTTCCCGATGAGTTTCCGCAGGGAACAAGGACTTGTAACGATTGTCGGAATTCTACTCGCACTGTCGTTGATCCAAGGTTTGATCGGAATGAAAGTCACTCTGGCTTTCGATCCTTATAGCGCACGAATTGCCTCCGTTGTTGTGAACCACACACTGCCTACGGACAAACTCCTGATACAGGGGGGCGGCTGGGGTGGTGAAATCCTTACCCTTTCCGACCGAACCGGATTATCCATCTGGGGCACAAAGTTCCTCGAAGATCCAGCAACTTTGAAGCAGCTAAAAGACCTCGGCTTCAACAAGCTCGTGATGATTAGCGAATCACCCCTGCTGCATGCCGTCCAAGTAACCAACCCGGGAGATGCAAACAGAAAGCGGGAATTTTATGAGAATCAACGGACAGCGTTAGTCGAGAATTGGCCGGTGGTTTATAAGACCGAGGATATCATCGTTCAAGAAATCCCCTGAGACAGGCTCCGATTGACAAGGGGGTCTTCTCGATGCCGATCAATCAGCACACGATCAACCAGTTCTTCGGCAAGTGCTTCTCTCCCGGCGAGGCCCGTGCTTTCATTGCCGCGGTGGGCGATGCATCCATTCGACG
>JAYWDF010000150.1:0-7086 GCA_043779985.1 Akkermansiaceae bacterium
CAGGATTCGCAGTGGACCCAGGTGCTGGGGAGGAAGTCCATCTCGAGCTTCACCCGGCCATTGCCTTTGCACTCGGGGCAGCGGCCGCCCTCGGTGTTGAAGGAAAAGCGCGAGACGTCGAAGCCGCGCATGCGGGCTTCCGGGAGCTGGGCGAAGAGACCGCGGATGTGGTCGAAGACTTTGACGTAGGTGGCGGGGCAGGAGCGGGAGGTTTTGCCGATCGGCGATTGGTCGACTTCGTAACAGGCTTTGATTTTTTCGAAGCCGGTGGTTTTGGCGAAGGGGAGGGATTTTTTGGAGGCTACGCGGCGACCGGTGATCGCCGCTACAGCGATGCAGGAATGCATCAGCGAGGATTTTCCGGAACCTGAAATCCCAGTTAGAACTGTAAGGCGGCTGAGTGGGATGGCGGCATCGATGTTTTTGAGGTTGTTCGCATAGCAGCCGTCAAGGGTGATGTGGGGATGATCCTTGGGCACGGGGCGGCGTGACCCGCGGCTGGGGTGCTTGATGACAGCGGAGAGGGCGCGGTAGGTGGGGGAGAGGAGGTTGGATTTTGAATTTTGGATTTTGGATTTTGAAGTGGAGAGGACCGGCGGCTTGCCTTGATAGACGATTTCTCCACCGAGGCGGCCGGCACCGGGGCCGAGGTCGATGAGGTGGTCCGCCGCGGCGATGGTGTCCTCGTCGTGCTCGACGATGATCAGGGAGTTGCCCTGGTCGCGGAGGGCGATGAGGGTTTTGAGGAGGGCGGCGTTGTCGCGGGGGTGGAGGCCGATGGTGGGCTCGTCGAGGACGTAGAGGACGCCGCGGAGGTTGGATCCGAGCTGGGCGGCGAGGCGGATGCGTTGGGATTCGCCGCCGGATAGAGTGTTGCCGGAGCGGTCGAGCTGGAGATAGCCGAGGCCGACTTCCTGCAAGAACGAGAGGCGCTGGCGGATCTCCGGGAGGATGTCGCGGGCGATGAGGGTGTCGCGTGATGCGGCGAAGCCGAGGTTCTTGAAATGGGCGGCGGCAGAGTTGATGGAGAGGTGGCCGAGGTCGGAGATCGCGGTGGAGGGCTGGGGGCGAGACGCCCCCGCAACGGTCTGGGGCGAGACGTCCAAGCCGCTTCTTGCTCCTTTGGAGCTCGCTTGGAGCCTGACGGCGGAGGCGGTGGGGTTGAGGCGGGAGCCGTGGCAGGCCGGGCATTCCACAAGCTCGACGTCGTCCATGCGGTCGATGGCGCGGTCGGCATCCATTTCCGCCTCAAGGACGGAATCGAAGCGCGCGAGATCGAGGTGTTGGCGGCGTTTGGGAACGCGTCCGTGGCCACGGCACTCGGGGCACCAGCCGTGCGGGGAGTTGAAGGAGAAGAGGCGCGGGTCGAGCTCTTCGAAGGAGTGGTTACAGCTCGGGCAGCTGGACTTGGTAGAGAGGAGTGTGAATTTCTTGTCGGCGGTGAAGAGCTTGATGAGGCCTTTGCCGATTTCCAAAGCTCTTGCGAGCGAGTTTGCTAGATCCAAGTTTTCAGTTTTCAGCGGAGAGCCTGAACCCGAGTTTTTCTTGCTGAAAGCTGAACCCTGAAAACTAGCAACTTCCACATCGATGTCGTGCTCTTTGAAGCGTTCCAAACGCGTGAAACCTTCGGCGTCTTTGAATTGCTTGTCGACGAGGAGGCGGGTGAAGCCTTGTTTGAGCGCCCACTCGGCGATTTCGTTGTGATAGCCTTTTTTGCCACGGATGATCGGGGCGAGCAGGGTGACCGGGCCTTTCTTGAGATGGCCGCGGATGGTGTTTTCGATGGCGGAGAGGGATTGTCTCTCAACGGGGACCTGGCAGTCCGGGCAGTAGAGGGTGCCGAGTTTCGAATAGAGCAGGCGGATGAAGTTCCAGAGCTCGGTGACGGTGGCGACGGTGGACTTTCCTCCGCCTTGGGAGACGCGCTGTTCGATGGCGACAGTGGGCGGCAGGCCTTGGAGTTGGTCGATCTCCGGCTTTTCCAACTGCTCGGCGAACTGGCGGGCGTAGGCGGACATGGAGTCGAGAAAGCGGCGCTGGCCCTCGGCGAAGAGGATGTCGAAGGCGAGGGTGGATTTGCCGGAGCCTGATAGACCGGAGATCACCACGAGTTGGTCGCGCGGGATGTCGAGGGAGATGTTTTTGAGGTTGTGGTGGCGGGCACCGCGGAGGGAGATGGAATGGGAGGCGGGCTGGGAGCTGAGAGTCGGTGGTTGATAGGAGGCGGAAGGGCCTGCTGGAGCCAGCGCTCCTTTCAAGAAATGGGCGGTGGGGGTGTCGAGCTTGGCGACGGTTTCCGGGGGGCCTTGGGCGACGAGCTGGCCGCCGTGTTGGCCGGCTTCCGGGCCGAGGTCGAGGATCCAGTCGGCGGATTTTATGACGTCGAGGTTGTGCTCGATGACGAGCAGGGTGTGGCCGGAATCGACGAGTTTTTGAAAGACGCCGAGGAGGTTCTCGATATCGGAGAAATGGAGGCCGGTGGTGGGCTCGTCGAGGATGAGGAGCTTGCCGGTTGAAGATGACGCTCCCGTGGTTGCGAGGAGTTGGCAGAGTTTGAGGCGCTGGGCTTCGCCGCCGGAGAGGGTGTTGAGGGGCTGGCCTAGCTTGAGGTAGCCGAGGCCGACTTCGACGAGCGGGCTGAGGAGCTTGATGATCTGTTGGTGGCGCTTGGCGTGGGCTGGCGGTAGGCCGGTGGTTTCCACGTAGAAGGCGATGGCTTCGGCGACAGTTAGGTCGAGGATGTTGTAGATGGATTTCCCGAGGTAGTGGAAATCGAGGGTGGAGGTTTTGTAGCGCTTGCCGTTGCAGTCGGGACAGGTGACGTAGAGGTCGGAGAGGAACTGCATTTCGACTTTTTCGAAGCCGTTTCCGGCGCAGCGGTCGCAGCGGCCGGCTCCGGAGTTGAAGGAGAAGAATCCGGTCGTTAGATCGCGGGCGCGGGCTTCCGGGGTGAGGGCGAAGAGTTGGCGGATGGGGTCGAAGGCACCGAGGAAAACGGCGGGCGTGGAGCGCGGGGTGCGGGCGACGGCGGTTTGATCGACGAGCTCGACGCCGCTGAGGTGTTGGGAGCCTTTGAGGTCCTTGATCGGAGCGGCGTCGCCTTCGGCCTCCTGGCCTAACTTACGCGCGAGGTTGAGGTAGAGGACATCGTGGGCGAAGGTGGATTTCCCGGAGCCGGAGACACCGGTGAGGACGGTGAAGAGGCCGAGGGGGAGATCGACATCGAGTTTTCTGAGATTGTGGCGGGTGGCACCGCGGATGGAGAGGATCTGCTTGGCGGGCTTGCGGCGTTTAGTGGGGATGGCGATGGATTTTTTCCCGGTCAGCCAAGGGAGGGTGCCTGCCGGGAGCTGGGATTTAAGATTTGAGATTTGGGACTTTTTGGTGGGTGATTCCCCTACCGCCTCGCCCCGAGGACTTCCTTGATAGATGAGTGTGCCGCCGAAGGAGCCCGCACCAGGACCGAGGTCGACGAGGTGGTCGGCGGCAAGCATGACTGTTTGCTCGTGCTCAACGACGACGAGGGTGTTCCCCTTGTCGCGGAGGCCGTGCATGACGCCGACGAGGCGGTCGATATCGCGCGGGTGAAGGCCGACGGTGGGCTCGTCGAGGACGAAGAGCGTGCCGGTGAGGGACGCTCCGAGGCAGGTAGTTAGATTGACGCGCTCCACCTCGCCGCCGGAGAGGGTGCGGGTCTGGCGGTCGAGGGTGAGGTAGCCGAGGCCGACTTGGTCGAGGTAGGAGAGGCGGGAGGTGATCTCGGTGAGGACGAGGTCGAGGGTGGGGTCCTTGGAGGGTTGAAGGTTGATGGTTGATTGAAGATCGGAGAACCAAGGGAGCAGGTCGCTGATGGAGAGGGACCAGAGCTCGGGGAGGGTTTTCCCGCTGACTTTGAAACAGAGGGACTCGGGCTGGAGGCGTTTACCGCGGCAGGCGTCGCAGGTGGTGTAGGAACGGTAGCGGGAGAGGAAGACGCGGACGTGCATCTTGTAGGCCTTGGTTTCCATCCAGTCGAAGAAGCCTTTGACGCCATACCAATCGCCGGACTGCCAGAGTTCCTCGAGTTCCTCCGGGGTGAGATTGTCGGTCTTACGGTCGCCATAGTAGATCCATTCCTGCTCGTCTTGGGATAGATCTTCGAAGGGGGTCTTGATGTCGATGTCGCGCTCCTTGCAGTTTTTTACCAGATCGCGCTGGCATTCGTCGCCGCGCTCGCCTTGGAAGGGCTTGATGGCACCTTGGGCGATGGAGAGGGATGGATCAGGCACGGCTTTTTCGAGGTCAATGCCGATGATGCGGCCGAAGCCACGGCATTTCGGGCAGGCTCCTAACGGGGAGTTGAAGGAGAAGAGGGCTGAGGTGGGTTTGCGAAGGGTGAATCCGGTTTTCGGGTTGGTCCAGGTGGTGGAGAAGGAGGAAGAGGGGGATCCGGAGACCGCTTGAATGGCGGCGTGACCTTTGCCGAGGGTGAAGGCTGCTTCGAGCGCCTCTAGCAGACGGGAGTGGTTCCCGCGGGTGAAGGTGAGGCGGTCTTGGATGATGTGGATGACGGGCGAAATCAATTGCGCGGTCCTTGGCTCGTCGGTGCGGATGATTTCGCCGTCGAGGAGGATGCGGAGGTAGCCTTGGGCGTTGAGGAAGGGGAAGATTTCTTCGGATTTCGCGTCAGCGGGTATGGGTATGGGGAAAGTGACAAGAAGCGGCTTGCCGGCTAGATTTCCGGTGGCCCAGGCGGCGGCGGATTCGGGGGAGTCAGGCTGGATGGTATCGCCGGTCTTCGGGTCGTAGCCGATGGCGAGACGGGCGAAGAGGAGCTTGAGGTAGTCGTTGATCTCGGTGAGCGTGCCGACGGTGGAGCGGGTGGTGCGGACGTGGTTTTTCTGTTCGATGGCGATGGCGGGCGGGATGCCGTCGATGTGATCGACCAATGGCTTGTCCATGCGGTCGAAGAATTGCCGGACGTAGGGCGAAAAGGTCTCCACGTAGCGGCGCTGGCCCTCGGCGTAGAGGGTGTGGAAGGCGAGCGAGGATTTTCCGGAGCCGGAGGGCCCAGTGACTACGGTGAGCTTGCCAAGGGGGATATCGAGATCGAAGCCTTGCAGGTTATGCTGGCGGCAGCCGCGGAGGAGGATCGCGGGTTGGGGGCGGGGCGGTGTGGATTTCTTGTCAACTCGGGGCACGCCACAGGGTAAGCAGGAAAGGCCTGTTCGCCAGCGGAAGTGTGCGTCGAAGTGGGGAAAATTTCCAGCTATTGACCGTCGGTGGAGTCGGCGGCTGCTTCGTCGCCTAACATGAGCCCAGAGAAATACCCCGGTGTTTCCCGGGTGACTTCGATTTCGCGCTCAATGAGAAGGATCGCGCCGGTGTCATTGTCGGCCTTGAGTCGCTCGATTTGCTTTTCAAGACCCGAGATATAGAAATCCTCCTGCTGGGCGATGCCTTGCCGGAACTTGGCGTCGAAGCCGGTTTGCCTTTCAAGGTACTCGTCGAAAAGCCCGTCTGCGCCGGGAATATCACTGAGCTGGGAGTCCAGACTTTCGGGGATTTTTCCGCCGCCTGACTGCCAAGTGGCGAAGACGCTCTCGACTGATTCCTCGGCAGGCCCAGCGCCGGTTTTCATTTTGTGGGCACGGAGATTGAGCTCCCGTTCGAAACTCGACAGGTTCGACTTCAAGCTGGCTTGATGGCTGGCAACCAATGGCTTGACGCGCTCCAGCATGATTTTTCGAGCGCGCTCAAAAAATCCGGGCACATCGTATTTCGCCTGGGGCTGAGCTGGTTCCGCAGGCACGGGTGCAGGGGCCGTTTGCGGTTCCGCCTCAGGCACCGGCGGCGGTACCGGCGGCGGGGTCATTTCTTCGGGCTTGGTTTCGGGAAGCTCTACGGGATCGACTTTCGGCGCAGGCTGGATCGGGGGGGGGGCAGGCTGTTTTCCGACCGGGACAGGCTCCTTTACGGGGAGGGGCTTTGAAAAATATACGTAAGCGGCGCCTGCGGCTGCGATGACCACCAGCAGGAGCAACATCGAAGCGGAGCTGGATGACTTTTTCCGAACCACCGGATAGGCCCCGCCCGCCCGCACGGGACGGGGACGGGCCATTACGGCAGTTCCCGGCACCTTGGGTACCTTGGCCGCCGCGATCGCCTGCAGGTCGGTCGCGATCTGGCTTGCGCTGGAGTAGCGGGCCGCTGGGATTGGCTGGGTGGCCCGCCGGATGATGGTGTCAAATCGAGGGTCACAGTGAGCAATAGTTGAAGCTGGCCTCGGATCATCGGCGGGAAGCTTCCCGGTGAGCAGTTCGTGAAGCAGCACGCCGACCGAAAAAATATCCGCGCGGGAGTCCACCGAATGCGGTGAATTGACCACTTCCGGGGCGGTGTAGTGCGGAGTGCCGAAAATTTCCTCGCCTTCCTCGACTTTCCGATCGATCGGTCGGGCGAGCCCAAAGTCACCGATCTTCGGCTGCGCGTTGAGATCCAGAAGGATATTCGACGGCTTAATGTCCCGATGGATGATGCCGTTTTCGTGAGCATGAGCCAATCCGTTGCAGATGGCGGCCACCAGGCGGATCACCTCGGCCGGGTCGATGGCGAGGCCGTATGCGGAGTGATAAAGCGATTTCCCGGGGACATACTCCATGATGATGTAGAGCATCCCGTTCACGCTGCCAAAATCATAGACGCCGATGAGATTCGGGTGATTGAGACGGGCCATCGCCTTGGCCTCTGCTTCGAAGCCTGCGCAAAACGCGGCATCGTTGCTGAACTCCATCGGTAAAATTTTCAAGGCGACCGTCCGATCCAAGGACCGCTGCACCGCGCAATACACCGCGCCCATGCCGCCTGTGGCAATGAGCCCTTGGATATCGTAGCCTGGAAACAAGGGCGCGAGGTCGGCGGGATCCGGCGCGACAAAGCCAGTTTGTTCGGGGGATTCGCTCATGAAGGGATGAAGATCAACATCTTGCGCAAGAGGTTAAGATGGGTGAACGTTAGACATCAAGTTTATTGATCGCCCTTCTTTCTAAACGAAGCTTGCCCGTTTGTCAGCGAATCGTGATGAGTTTACAGCATGACTGAAGCCGA
>JAYWDF010000151.1:0-2398 GCA_043779985.1 Akkermansiaceae bacterium
GCCTCGTTGAGCAGGCTGTCGTAACTTTCGATTTGATAGGAAAGCAATGTCTTACCATCCGCTGCAACGAAACGAAGGTCACTGCCGTCTTCCCGAGCAAGGGCGAATTGGAAATTTCCATCGAACAAGCGGACCAAGACCGTGGCTCCACCGACCGCATCTGTGACTGCGGCGGCATCGGTATCCAAAATGAGCTTTTGACGATGGGTCCAAGAGGGATTCCACCAGGCATCTGCCGCTTGCAATTGGCCGCCAAGTGTAACCAGCGCTGAGATGCCGGCTAGAAGAGTGATAGAAGATCGTGTCATGATGAGAGAAATAGTGGAAAATTATTTAGAAATCCGCCCAGCCCCGGAAGGTGACGCGGACGTCACCCGCATCCGCGTCAGCTTGGTCAATGAGGGGCACGCCGACGTCCAGCGATCCGTTGTAGTGATTCTTAAGCTTGAAACGTGTGCCTGCGCCAACACTGGCAAAACCGTAGTGTCCCTGTTGCGCGGGCAAGGGATCATAGATGCTCAGGATTCCGGCGTCTGCAAATGCGTGAAACCGCCATTCATTGGAACGCGTGCCGACCTTTTCCGCAGTCCCGATTAAAGACATACTGCGATACTCGATAGTTCCAAAAGCCCCGTTGTCGCCGAGCGAGGTGGCTTCAAGATAGCCCCGCGCAGTTCCAAGCCCGCCGCCGCTGAATTGCTCACCATTGATCAGTGGTTGACTGGCAAGTTGGCCCTGGACTTTTCCGAAGAGTTGCGCGCCGCCACTGAGGTCGCGAGTGTGAGCAAAATCACTGCGGAGAAACGCATAGCTACCGTCTGCGTTGAAGCGCTTGTTGGAATAATCCCGTTGGCCGCTACCGATGCCTCGAAGGTGAAAATTGAGTGACGTATTGAATTCGGTAAAACTGTTCTCAGCCATCCATGTGGCTCCATAGTTCGCGCTGAGTGGATAGTATTCGATGGGTGAGGAAATCATATCCTTGCCGATGACGATTTCCTCGGAGAAGTTTTTGTAGTCGATACCCAGGCTCAAGTTTTGATAGAACTTAGGTGTCGTGGGCAGGTCATAGAGCGCGCGCAGACCGAGGATTTCTCCCCGACCGCCGACCGCGGCACCGCCCAGAGTGGAAATGTCGCTATTTTGCTTAGTCCCTTGCAGCATGAGGCTGATGCCGTCCGAGACCCGAGCAAGGTAATAGCCCGAGAAGACCAATGCATCGTCGGTGTTTTCAGGCGCTAGCTGGAAGCTGAGTCCAGCGGTATGACCCCTCTGGAAGAGGTTGGCGTAGCTCAACGATCCATTCAAACGAAGTGCCGTCGTGTTCGTACTGTAGCGATTATTGAGTTCGAGCGAGCCGTGCAATGGCAGCTTATCCTCGACGTTCAAGTCGATATCCACCGTTCCAGGCTCAACTCCTTGGCGCAACACCGGAGTCACCCGTCGGTCAGCGAAGCGGTTCAGCCCGACGATTTCCTGACTGACTTGGGTCATATTGGGAACACTTCCCTCCGCGAGCGAGGGTGCCTCGCGCTTGATTTTGCTGGGCAGAAAGAAGCGTGCGCCATTCACCCTCATCCTTCCGACTTTACCTTCCACCACCTCCAAGCGAATGATGCCTCGACGGGGATCCTGCTGCGGAACGATGACGGAAACCGTCTGAAAGCCCGCGTCGTGATAGATTTTCTCCAAAGCGGCACGGGCCTGGTCAACGTCATCGGCTGTTCTGGCAGGCCCAAGAAATGGATAGACAGCTTCCTCGATTTCAAGAGACTTCAGGCGGCGGGCTCCCTCCACACGATATTCCCTGATGTAGTAGGTTGCGGCTTCCTGAGCAGTCGCAAGAGAGACAATCAGGCTCAAACAGAGGCACGAAATACCCGCGCTCACAGTCATGAACTGCGGTGCAAATGCGGAGTGGAATCGGGAGGTGAACATGCAAGCGACCCGAAATCTCGGACGGGGCGCAGCATTCACCTTCCCGTGACAATGCCTCAAGGGTCCTCATGTGACGTTCCTGTCACAAAGCCGGATAGTCATATAACTACGCCGTCCGCGCTCGCTTCTCCGCCTTCAACATTCCGCAGCCAGCCGCCACATCGATCCCTCGCCGCTGGCGAAAAGTGCAGGGAAAGCCGCCGGCGATGAGTATTTTCTGAAACTCGTGGCCCGACTCGCTTTGGGCCCCGCTGAAGCCGCCGGTGGGATTGAGTGGGATCAGATTGATGTGCGCGTCGATTCCGCGCAGCAGCTCGACCAAACGATGTGCAGTCTCCGGCGAATCATTTTTCCCAGCAATCAGAGTCCACTCGTAAAAGATCCGCTTGCCGGTGATCGCGCCATATTGGCGACAGGCATCGATCAACATCGCGAGCGACCAGCGCTTGCTTGCCGGCAC
>JAYWDF010000152.1:0-2398 GCA_043779985.1 Akkermansiaceae bacterium
AACAGCATCTCAAAGGCAAGGTGGCCTCGGACATCAAAGTCATTTTCAACGCCGACGACCGCGCCCACGCCGAGGAGCGCCTCAAGGATTTCGTGAAAATCTACGGTGAAAGCCAGCCCAGGCTCGCCGCCTGGGCTGAGGAGAACTTGCCCGAAGGCTTTGCCGTTTTCGCCTTTCCGGAAGCCCACAGGAAGCGCCTGCGGACATCCAACGCCTGCGAGAACGTCAACGGCCAGATCAAGAAGCGCACCCGCGTCGTCGGCCTCTTCCCGAGCGAGGAATCACTCCTGAGGCTCGTCACCGGCGTCCTCATCGAGATCTCCGAGACATGGGAAACCGGCAAAATCTACCTCACTCCCAGCTAACAGAAACCAAACCGAAAAACAAAACCAACCACCTTCAGAAAAAGTCATCAGCCACTTTTACAGAAAAAAATTTGCGCGGCCTTTGCCGAGGATGCGCTCCACCACAAGTTCTCCTATCTCTGTCTCTCGATGTCGCCCGACTACTGGATCTTTCCGGGAATCTTCAAGGAAACTCCGGGTCAGTATGCCTATCAGGGGATTTGGCTCACTCCCGAGCATGACCCTGAGTGCCCTGTTTGCGGTGATGCCGCCCACCGGGTGTCGCACTTTCAAGCCGCGCCGTCGGTGATCGATCCGAACCAATTCAACGAACTGTCATGACCCCCGACCTCAATCAACTGCGTCGCGACCTTGGACAACCTGCTGCCGACTCTTCACGCCGGGCTGGGCAGACATACACTACCGTTGACGTCGTGTCCCAGCCAGCTCAGGAAACACCCGCGTCTGGCATTCGGCTCAACGAGCTGGGGCTTTGGCTACTTGCGATCGTCGGCGGGATTCTCGCCATCTGGCTACTCATGGACCCGATTTTCATGATGCTTGGCTTTCTATGGGGAATAATCTGTGCAGCGGTTTCCTTCATTTTTACCCTGATCATCTGGTTCTTCGCTATCATGTTTGGCCTCTGGTTCATCGGCAACTTGTTCCGTTAGTCTCCTCAAACGCCATGCCAGTCCCCGATCTCAATGACCTGCGTCTGGACCTCGGCCTTCCCGTTTGGCGCGATCCTAAACTGCGGGAAGCTTGTGACGCCATCCCGGGCTGCGGCTGCATGATCGGGCTCGCGGTGGTGATCCTTTGGATCACGCCACAATTCTTCTGAGCTGTCTTTCGAGCTTGAAGGCGGTCATCCGTCCCTTTCAGCGGAAGTTCGCCCACAAGGCTGCTGGTGGAATGGCGAGGGCATTGCCGATGACCTCCACCCGGGATCTGGCTCCCGGGCCTTGGGTGTGCATGACCCACGCGAGATAAGCGGCAGCGTCGTAACCGGCATTGGCGGCGTAACGGGCTCCCTCCACATCCGCCTCGATTTCGGTGCCGGAATTTCCCTTTTTGCGAATCGAAGTTTGGTGCGCCAACTCATGCCCCAGAATGAAGGCCCATGAGTTCAGGGGGACGCTGTGCAGCCTCGCCGGATGGATGGAAATCAAGCCATCCTCACCATTCGTTCGAATCGAAGCGGTGCCACCCGAGGTCTCCACATTCAGTTGCAGACCGTTGGATCCTGGCAATTCGCTCGCCGCTTTAAGATCGGAGGTCAGTGCCTCCAGTTCCTCAAGCGAAACCGGCGGGTTCCCGCGCGGATCGTCATCGACAGGGCGGATGGTATTCTGACCGTACGCCGCTCCCGGCTGATCCATTGGCATCCACCGCACCGGCACGCAGGCTCCCAGAGTGAGGGTCGATCCCATGGCCAGCCAATGTGTCGTGTGCATACTCTGTCTCAAGGAATGCCCGCTCTGGTTTTTCCAAGTGTCTTCCCATCAATTCTGCACAGAAACCTTGCGGTATGAGATCTCCAGCACTTGCTTCTGGCGGCAGTGGATCCGATAACCAGATCCAGCGGTCTCGAAGGTGGCCGTTCCCAGACCGAAGGAGACAGGCCGCGAACCGATCGCTTGAAAAGCTCCTTGCCCGTCGCTCCGGATCTCAATCATCTTGCCGGGTTCTCCGCCCGTTTCGAAAAACATGCCGGGATAAATCCTTCGGCGAATCCACGCCGTTTCCACCTGTCCGACGGGTCGCGCCCGGAGCGGCCTTTAGGATGGGGACTCGATGGGCGGAGCCACCGTGGCCTTGCGTGGTTCGCTGGTTTGAAGCCTGTTTCCGTTGCGCAAGGTCGCCGCTGCCGACGGAGTCATCATGCCGCCCTCGGGCCCCTCCGCCAGTTGCATCCGCCGCTCTTCTCCAGCCCTGCGGGCCTCCAGATGCTGCTCCCACTCGATACGCTGGATGCGGGTGACAGGAAGTGTTTCCACCTTTGTATCCGGAGTGAAGCCGGGCCGGTTCCAGAAGCGGAAATCTCCATCTCG
>JAYWDF010000153.1:0-2397 GCA_043779985.1 Akkermansiaceae bacterium
GTGGTTCCTGCTCCGCCGCCGGGAGCTAAAAAGTAGGCACGCGGACTAAAAGTCCACCTCGTTTGACAAGCGAGAGGGAAATCAGTCAGATTTCCCACCCCGAAAGAAATTGGGCCTTCTATCACCCTCAATGTCCGACATCACAACTATCCAGTGGGCTGACTCCACCGTGAATCCGATTATGGGCTGTGGCGGCTGCGAACTGTTTCCGTCACCCGGCAAGGTGCTTGAGGCCATCGACCAGGCGGTGGCAGCCGCAGGTTCGCGCATCGACAGCCGCGCAATCTACAAGGATCTTGTCAACGCGGCCCATGCTAAAATCCGCAAGCCGAAGCCGGGGCAGAAGAACGCCGTCAACACGACCAACATCTGGCACTTGCGGGAGCTTTTTCTGGCACGGGTGATGCGTGACTTCGGCAAGCAGGCGGAGACCGCGGCGAAGAAGGCCATCCGCCAGTCCGTCACATGCTACGCCGCCACCCTGCACCTGAATAAGGGTCAGAAGCTGCTGAATCCGGATTACGAGGGAAAGGACGGATACGCGCCCATCTTTGAAACAGTTACCCGATTTGATGGGCGCTCTGCGAAGGCGGCCGCTCTCAAGGACCAGCTTGGGCAAGCCAACCCAAAGACTCCCTGGAAGGACCGGTTGCCCCGGATGATCTTCGTCTCCGACATGGGTGACGCCCTGAGCACCAAGGGCGATTTCCCATTTCTCAAATCCGATCTCATGCCGGCGATCCACTCTGACGCAGGGAAACGCCACCTTTGGCTCTGGCTGACCAAGCGCCCGGAACGCATGGCGGAGTTTGCAAAGGAGATCGGCGGATTCCCGGAAAACGTCTGCGCCATGACGACATTAACGGGACCGGATGCCGACAGCTTGAAGCGCCTGGAGGATCTCAAGACGGTCAATGCCTCTATGCGCGGCTTGTCGATCGAGCCCCTGTGGGACCGCATCCCGCCATCCAAGCTCAACCTGAAGGGGATTGACTGGGTGATTCTCGGCGGCGAGTCCGGCTCCGGCGACCTTACCCGGCCCTTCGCGCTGGAGTGGATCGAGGAACTTCGCGCGCACTGCCAGAAGCACGGCGTGGCGTTTTTCCTGAAGCAACTCGGCCGCAATCCCTCAAGGAATGGCGAGGTATTCAGACTCAAGGACAAGCATGGTGGAGAATGGGAAGAGTGGGACGAGTCCCTGCGTATCCGTGAGTTTCCGAAGGCCTTTCACGAATACCGCAAGGACGAAATGACGGTCTCGACTACGCTCAGGCCCATCCAAAAGGAGAAGAAAACCAGTGAGCTGGAGGACCCCTCGGTCACTCCGGAGGAGAAGGCCGAGTTCAAGCGCCAGCACAAGGTCGTCGAGAACGGGGTGAAGGCGTTCTGGCAAGTCGGGCAGGCGCTCGCTGTGATCAAAGCTAGGAGCCTCTGGAGGGCGGGTGGGCATAAAAGCTGGGACGCCTACTGCCGATCGGTAGCCGGCATGTCCCGGGGGCACGCCCACCGTCTGCTCGGTGCCGCCGGATTTCTGGAGATCCTCAAAACGTCTCCACGTGGAGACGTTTTTCCAATGATGGAGGCTCAAGTCCGTCCACTCCTGCGACTGCCGGATCCGGAGCAGCAAGTGACCGCATGGGTCACAGCAGTAGAACGTGCGGAAGGTGGTCAGCCTTCGGCTCCTGATGTGAAAAAGGTGGTTCTCGAAATCCTGCACCCCGAAGGTCCGGTCGAGAAACCAACATCGCGCGCCCAGCAGCGGTTCGATCTGGTGGTAAAGCTCAAGGAGGTCACCCGGCAGAAAAAGTCTTGGGAGCAGGTGCGGGAGCTGATTGAGCAGCTAGAAGCGCTGATATGACGCTGCCGCAACGTTCCGATCAAATTGGGATTTGTCCCACCACCCTGTCCTTAGTTCTGAGAACTGAAAAATGAGACTCACTCGGTTCTCAGAACCACTACCTGCGGGTGAAGGTAGTGGTTCTGAAAATATAAGAAGAAGGTGGTGGGAGTGGTGGGGTTTCAGCAGCGCGCTGCTGACAGTTCTTATTGCGGTGGTGCGGTGCGGTGCCGCGCACGCGCTGATGACCAAACTCGGACAGCAGCGCGCGCATGCGCCCCCTGCCGAACGACCGATACAGCAGGCGACACCACTGTTACGTGGTCAGACCGCAGCAGCCGTTTATCATCATACCATGCTTGAGGGAACCCCGCCCCTCACATATCCTCACGCGGTGAACGCCAAACTCGTTGAACGGCTCGCCCGACTGGAAGCCCGACACTCATCCGGGATTGCCAAGAGAGTCGGTGCCTTCGTCCAGATTCATTCCAACTCAGCATTCGGATGGCATATCTCCCGCGCTTTCGCCCGAGCCAGGATGATGTTCCCGGTTACCGTGA
>JAYWDF010000154.1:0-2395 GCA_043779985.1 Akkermansiaceae bacterium
CGCAAGACCGAGTTTGATTACAATGGGATGGGCGAGCGGGTTGGGAAACGCGAGGTTCTCAATGGCGTCGCCGAGTCGGAAATCAAGTATCTCTACGGAGGCACCGGAGTCTTGCAGGAACGCAGCGCGGATGGTGGGACGGTGCTGAAAACCTACACCTCCCAAGGCGAGCAATCTTATCTGACTCTCAACCCTCAACCCTCAACTCTCAACCTCTTCTACACCCGAGATCATCTCGGCAGCGTGCGGGAGGTGGTGACGGGTGATGGGGACTTGCTGGCAAGATATGAATACACCCCTTACGGCGAGCGGACGACGACTGCCGGTAACTTCGAGGCCGCGAAAGGTTACACCGGACACGACTACCACGTCGCGAGCGGCCTCGTGCTCACCCGCTATCGAGCTTGCGATCCAGGGACTGGTCGCTGGCTGAGCGCGGACCCTCTCGGGGAGCGCGGAGGGATGAACCTGTATGGGTATGTGGGGAATGATCCGGTGAATGGAACGGATCCTCTCGGCCTTTCGACCGTGAAGGAGGCGCAGGAAGCCGCTCTGCTCTGGGGTGCGGCGGGAGCCGCGTTTTCCGGAGCCGCCGGCGGAGTCGCCCCACGGGTTGCTGAAAACTTGGGGGCGGTGTCCACAGCTATCGACTGCGGGGAATACGAACTGATACCTGACCTGATCTCACCTCTATCGGACTTTGCCAAGGATGGAGGAGAAGGAGCTGTAGTTGGATTGGCAACTTTTGGCGTATTAAAGAGCGGTGGATCGGTTTTGAAATTTTTAGGTTCGAGAGTTGCAAAGAGTGGAGGCAGTGCAGTTGAGCAGGCTCTTGCTAGGGCCAAGCCCGTTGGAGACCGGCTAGAGGCAGTCCTTGACGGCACTAAAGTTATCTTCCGACGTGACGTAGGGCCTAAAGCACATCCGTTACCCGGCTATCCGAAACCAACCGACCATTGGAACATTGAGGTTCATAAGCCAATCCCAGGACGTCCCGGCCGGTTCGAGCCTGTGCAAAATACGCACATCATCCTCGATCCCTCTGGCAAACCAATCGACATCATCACCACAAAATGACTGCTACGAACTTCATCGTGCCGCTCAATCCAACCGTCCAGGACAAGGAGTTGTATCGAGCGGCTGATCAGAACATCATCCGTGTCGAGGTCCAATTAGCCTCGGGGGAGATGCTTGAAACGCGCAATTGCAGAGTAGTTGTTTCCATGACCAAAGACGCAATGCTAGGGCTTGGCTCTTCGCTTATTCGGGCTGCTCTCAATCAGACTCAAGAGCGCGGCTCCTGGGAGTTTGAAAACGCCGAACCCGACTCGGCCACGGAACAACTTGGCGTTTACCTGCATCCGTCGAGCTGCAGGCTCGTCATGAACCTCACATCTCTAGGCAAGCTTGCCGAACTGCTCAGAGAAACGTAAAGTGAACCGTACAAGCCAAAACCAATAGCGAAGGACATGCCAACCTATTTGCCAATTGAAGCAGGAACGGCTTCTCGACGATTGAACTCCCTTTGGCTGGTGAATAATGAAACTTGCCGGACTTCCCGCAGGCGCTGCCCTCGGTGCGGTTTACTCCATCCGCTTCTTCGCCACTTAAAAGGAAAAGCTCGCCTACATCTCACTGAACACCCCAACGCCATGCCCACCTCCGAGCGCTGTCCCGGTCAACCACGGGAATCCCTTGTCTCTGCGATGGCGGGCTTCCGGTAAGAATTCGGTTAGGGATGCGACACGCTCCATACGATGTCACAAGGTTGATTGATTCTACGCTTTCCCCGCAAGCCGCGACTTTGTAAACCATTGCTAGCCTTGCCCCGCACACTGACATTTCTCCTGACGCTTTTATTTTCCCTGCTTGCCGGGATTTCCATGCCTGCGAACGGCAGGCTGCTTAATCGGGCCTATATGGGTTCCGGCACCGCCGAGGCGGGCGGCGGCAAGGCGCGCATCACCGGCACCATCAACAAACCCGGGGCCACCGTCACGGTGGTGGGCCGACCGGCGACCGTGCATCCGCAGGGCGGATTCGCGGTGGAAGTCGATGCCGCACCGGGTGCGAATCATTTCCCTCTCGTCGTCACCGAGGCCGATGGCACCGTGACCACCAAGCATGTGGACCTGACTTTCGATCAGGGGGTGCCGGTGATCCATACCTATGACGCGAATGGCAATCTGGAATCCATCGCGCCGCAGTCCGCTCCCGGTTCTCCCACACGCACCTATCAATGGGATGCGGAGGATCGCCTGGTGGGCATCACCCGGATCATCAGCCCCACGGAGACACGCAAGACCGAGTTTGATTACAATGGGATGGGCGAGCGGGTTGGGAAACGCGAGGTTCTCAATGGCGTCGCCGAGTCGGAAATCAAGTATCTCTACGG
>JAYWDF010000155.1:0-2389 GCA_043779985.1 Akkermansiaceae bacterium
TGAGTCCAAATCCATCAATTGGCAGTTCACCAACCAAAAAGCCCGGATCAAACTCAAATCACTCTATCCAACAATTTGAGTTTTACGAGACACTAGCACATTCTTGGTTTTGGATCGCTCAAGCTCCATAAAAATCCCGCTGTGCACGACGCCTCGCGCCATCCTTCCGCTCTGGGCCAAAACGCTCTTGAGCGCTCGCGCAACAGATGGCAGCTGAAATCGGCGGTGCCAATCCCCGGGCCCTGCTTTCCACCGAGCTCTCCATCAAGAATCAAGCGAACCGCAAGTAGCGATGCCTAAAATCCGGGCGGTTGTAGCTGCCCGCTGGAAACATGAGTGACATAGTCAGTTTAACCCTCAAGTAAACCAAAGTGGCCACCAAAGCGTGTGGACAGAGGCACCCCCCGCATCTGAATTTCCGCATCTCTAACCACCCTTGTCCGATATCCAATACGATGAAGCATCCCGACAAGTCCAACCGCCGCGATTTCCTCAAGCTCGGTGCGCTCGCCCAACTTGGCCTCGGTCTCAGCGCCATCCCCTCAGCCGATGCCAAGCCTGATCCGCGCGACCTCAAGCTGCTCGACTCCCTCGATATCTCCACCACGCGCCCCCGCCCTGAGGGCAACAAGCCTGTCTGGGATCTCACGACCAAGCCCGTCGAGAAAGTGCGTTGCGGGTTCATCGGTCTCAGCCGTGGATTCACTCACGTGGATTCCGCCGCGAACATCCCGTTCGCCGAGGTCATGGCGGTGTGTGACATCGTCGAAGGTCGCACCAAGAGAGCCGCCGAGGACGTGAAGAACAATACCGGAAAGGAGCCCACGATGTATTTCGGCGACGAGAACGCCTGGGAGAAAATGATCGAACGCGACGATATCGACGTGGTCTACATCGCCACCCCTTGGGAATGGCATGTCCCGATGGCCCTCAAGGCCATGGAAAAAGGCAAGCACGCCTTCATTGAAGTTTCCCCAGCCGTGACCGTCGATCAGTGCTGGCAGCTCGTGGACATGGCGGAGAAGACCCAGCAGCATTGCTCCATTCTTGAGAACTGCTGCTACGGTGAAGAGGAACTTTTCGTCCTCAACCTCGTCCGCCAAGGCTTCTTCGGTGACCTCAAGCACGCCGAATGCGCCTACATCCACAACCTCGCCGAGGGCGTCCTCTGGAGCCTCGGCAGCGAGGGCGACTGGCGCCGTGACTACCACCGGTTCATGGACGGAAATCTTTACCCCACCCACGGACTCGGACCGGTGGCGCAATACCTCAACATCGGCCGTGGCGACGCATTCAAGTTCGTGGTTTCGGTCTCGTCGCCCGAGTTCAACCTCACCCGGTTCCGTGACAAGCACCAGCCTAACCACGGCAAGCACAAGGACGAGAAATTCATCTGCGGCGATATGAACACCTCGATCATCAAGACCCAACTCGGCCGCACGATTATGATCCAGCATGATGTCGTGAGCCCTCGCCCCTACTCGCGTATCAATGCACTCAGCGGCACGCAGGCCACCTTCTTCGGCTACCCCAGCCGCCTCGCGGTCAGCGCCGACAACCCGCATCCGATTCTCGATCCGCAGGAAAAGCGCAGCAGCCACGAATGGACTTACCAGAACGACAAACTAACGAAGTTCATGCAGGCGAATATGCACCCGCTCGTGAAGAAAATCGGCGAACTTGCCAAGAAAATCGGGGGCCACGGCGGCATGGACTTCATCATGAACTACCGGATGCTGGACTGCCTCCGCCAAGGCGTCACACCGGACATGACCGTCTATGACGCGGCCGACTGGTCAAGCATCCTCGAAATCTCCACCCGCTCCGTCAAGGAGGGCAGCACGCCAGTCCAGTGCCCCGACTTCACCCGCGGCGGGTGGAAGACCATTAAGCCCCTTGGCATCAGTGATTTGCAAGAGAAGTAATCAGGTAGAGATGCCTGCTGGATGACGGAAATGGGAGTGCTTCGAGCCTCTTCGGACCATTCTCCGATACTCATCCCTTGCCGTCGGCGGGGAGCTGGTTTTAACTCCCGCCATGCACGAGGAAATCAAGCTCACCCGCGAAGTCGCAGCGATTCAAATCCCAAGCGGTGACACGCTCTCGCTTCCTGCCGGGACGGCGGTGTTCATCACGCAGCGCCTCGGTGGCACGTTCACGGTGGCGACATCCCAGGGACTTGCACGGATCTCATCTCAGGATGCGGATGCCTTGGGCGTGAATCCCGAGGAGGAGCTGAAGAAGCAGGCAGAAGTCACGCGGCTGAAGGATGCGCCCTTGGAAGAACAGGTCTGGAACCAGCTTAAAGGCGTCTTCGATCCGGAAATTCCGGTCGACATCGTCAATCTCGGACTGGTCTACGATTGCATCATCGAGGAGGAGGATGGTA
>JAYWDF010000156.1:0-2386 GCA_043779985.1 Akkermansiaceae bacterium
CCCGAAAAACATCACCTGATCCGTCTCCACCCCGGTCCGCTTGTGCAATTCCGCCAGCGCCTTCTCCATCACCTCCCCGCTCCCCTGCTCCGGGTAATAATACCCCCTGCCCTCGTTGTTCTCCTGGCCCTCTGCGCGAAACGTCGGTGCCAGCAGCACTAGGCCATGCTTCGTCGCAAACGCCTTCCACCGGGCATCCAACATCTGCTCTCCCTTGCCATTGTAGCCGGGCACCAGGACCAGCACTCCCGTGCCGGCCCTGGCTCCCTCCGCTTGCCATGAGCGGAAGGGAACTTCCAGACCACGGCTTGAAACCGCCCACTGCTCCTCTCCCGCAGATAGGACGAGGCAGAGAAGCACGAGCAAGCAGGCGGTTTGTTTAATCATCGATTCCTTATTTTAAATCGTTCTTCAATGTCAGTTATTTGGGTTCTCAGAGATTACAAACGGCGGCACTCCTGTCGTGCGCTTTAGCTTCATCGTAGGAAGTTGGTAGCGTATTGAGCAACCAGACTGCAACCCGATGTCTTTGAGAGCCACTGTTAAATGAATATTTAACTGCGCGCCATCTGTAAGGACATATCTCTTCAACTTATCGTTATTGATCTCATTCAATGAGGCAACCAGGTCAATCTCAACTTCTTTCGATTCGTCCGGAGACAAGGTTGCGGGAAGTATCCTGTAAACCTTGGAATCGATTCCAACTACCCCGTCCGCTGCGAATTTGAACTCCTCCTTCTGCAATCGAGGCGAACCAAAATCGATGAAACTGATCGTCAGGCAATTCGCCAAGAGATAGTTTCGATCCAGTAGAGCGGAAGAAATCTCCCTTGGCTTCTTACCGGCATTCGAAATTTTTATCTTAAGCGTGCTTTTTTCGATACTTAAGAGAATTTTCACATCCTCGTCAAGGTGCCACCTGCCATACGTGACTTCCTTGGAATGTAACATTGTCGTGGTAAAAATTGTGAGGATCACCGATGCGATCAATCTTTTGCAGGATATGGACATTTTTTTATTCGTAAAATTTCGGACTGCCCCCGAATCCGGTGCCACCTACATCGGTAGTGACAACTCCTGTGTAGCCATTCTTACCCATAACATTCTGGACGTCTCCGTTGCTGAGATGGGAAACGACTTTCGCCGAGTGGTCTTGATTGCCATAGACGGCTATTTTCGCCTTGCTTTGATTGGTTGTTAAAGTCCATTCATCGCTCAGAATGGTCGAGACCTGCCCATCGTCTATCCAATAACCAGGTAAAAATACGTAACCGTGACAATTACTGCTGAAGTCATGCATAACTCCCGGAATGGGTGGATGAGGGGGCTGATCGACGACCAAAGACATTCGGAACACATCGATCTGATTCCCTTTTGTCGTGACCGCTTTGAGCCACTGTCCGTCCATTGTCACCCCGCTATTGATTGCGGTTCCATTAACGCCACTGTTCGCCACTATAGCCAGGAGACCGGCCCAGTCCAGTTCGCTGGTCGGTCTGGGAGCGTAGCTGTTGGGATTTGCACCATCCGGAAATCCACTTGGATCTTCCGAAGTCCATCGAGCCAGTTCCGGGTTGTAGCTGCGGTATTTGAAGGCGTAGCCGCCGGACGAAGCGAGGTAAGGCTTGCCGGTGTAGAATGCCGTTTCCTCGGTCGCGTAGCCTTGTCTGGCGGACTCGGATGCTTTTTCAGCCCGCCATTCGGCGAGTTGTTTTTCATTTTTGAACTCCGGTAGCGGAGCTTGGAAGGCCGCGAAGGCGGTGCCGGTCATGAGCGCCGCGAGGGCGAGTGTCATTTTGGTTTTCATTTGTTTTTGCTTTTAGGGTGAAGGCCGTTGAAAGCGCTGGTGGCCGGACCGGAGGCGGGGAAAAGGGGGGAGATCAGGCCCTAACCCCAGAACGTAAGGCCGACCTAACTCGGGTTAGTCTTGATATTCAGCCCTTGTTTGGTCTATTCAATGATTGTGATATCAATCGGTTTCGAAACGACTTCCCCTTGCCAAAATTTATCCAAATATTTCGGCTTCAGAAACTCCATTTCGAGTTTCCCCAGAATTGCCGAGTCCTCAGGTTGATCTTTTTTCACGGAATATATACCAATTATGGAATACTTCCCAGGCTTTAGTCCATTAAATATCCAACCTTCGTCTCCTTCAGGATCGCTTCTCAATTTAAGGGAAAATAAACCCGCCTCCGAATGTCGGAATGAGACAACAAACGGAAAATATAGAGTTTCGTTTGCCCCAATCAAGGGATAGTCTCTTTCCTGAAACGTTTTTGTGGCATCAACCCCCAATCTATCAGGAATTAATTCCTTACCGTCCAGAACAAGTTTCACTCGTCCTAAATCCCTTATTCTGAACCGGATGGGCTTTTCTCCAACGTTG
>JAYWDF010000157.1:0-2386 GCA_043779985.1 Akkermansiaceae bacterium
CATGGGTCAATCCCCGGTTTCACCCGGCTCTCCACGCGCAGGACCCGGAAAAGCGCAAGACCGAGGGATAAGCGCTGAAAATCTGAAAAGCTGAGATGCTGAAATTGAAGAGGCGACCGGGGCGACATCGGGTTGGTGGAACGCATCGCCAAAGACCCGCAGGCCTTCATCCGCCAGCAAGGCAGGGCCAGCGTTTCCCTCGACGGGGATCACACCCTCATGGAGCTCCGGTCCCTCTACGAGCATCTCCAAGCCAGAATCCTGGAACTCATCGAAACCCTCGACGAGCTACGCGCCAGCCCGGATTACGAGGTCTTCCTGTTCGCCGAGAAAGACGCGGCGGTGATCGACAGCATCGCCGCCGCGCAGCGGGAGGAACTGGAGAAAGAGATCGCTGGATTGAAGGCCGAGGCGGAGCGGGTGGCGGAAGAAGCGCGGGAATTGGCGGGTGAAGTGCCGTTTTAAGGGTGAGAAAGTTAGGCCGTATTGTGGAGCAGAGATAT
The DNA here is from genome assembly GCA_043779985.1 of Akkermansiaceae bacterium. GTDB lineage: Bacteria > Verrucomicrobiota > Verrucomicrobiia > Verrucomicrobiales > Akkermansiaceae > Luteolibacter. Next base: position 504 of record JAYWDF010000157.1, read on the forward strand.
CACCCCTTGGATAATTGATTGAAGAGCAGCGGATTTGAGTTCGCCCGGCTCGGCAACGAAAAGGCCTTGATGAGCTGTGAAAAGCTTGGCGGGACGGGCATAACTGACGACACGCAGAGATCCATGGTCGAAATCCTGATCGGTGATCTCCACGGCGCGGGGATCAGTATAACTCCGGCTGGTCACTTGGCATAAAATCCAATCCCCGCGCCCGGCATCAGCCAAGACCACCGCCGGGCGGAGCTTGGATTATGACAAGTCCGAGAACGGAAACGGCACGAGGACTACCGAGCCTGCTGTAGGTGTGACCATGCTTCTTCCTCTTCAGGGCGGTTCCAGTCCCGAGTCAACGCGGCCTCGCTCAACAACGCGGTTTCGGGCTCTTCGCGTGGATCGTCGGTTAAAATGGTGACCAAAGCGCGATGACGGCGGCCAAGACGCAACGGCTCGAGCAGACGCACTGCGCCTGTTTCGTCCACAATGGCTTCCACAATTTGAATCATGTCTTGAAACTACATCATAGATTGTTGAAAACAAGCATGGAAAGCACCTCGACCTTTCGGAGGACGCCGGACTGGTGGTGTTCCGGCATCCGGGGCTGGAGCATTACCAATGACTCATCGAGGCCGCCCGCTGCCGCCTCGCCGATCTGGAGCTGGATTAGGGAGTGGAGAAATCCAAGGTGGACTCCGTGCGCTCGCGCTTGTTCGGTGCCCTGAGTTTCTACCACCCTCATGGAGCTCCGGTCCCTCTACGAGCATCTCCAAGCCAGAATCCTCAAACTCATCGAGCCGTCTTCGCTGAAGCTACGCCGGGCCTAGAACCCTCGACACCCTGCACGCCAGCCCGGATTACGAAGTCTTCCTATTCGCCTAGAAAGACACCGCCGTGATCGACACTATCGTTTCCGCGCAGCGGGAGGAGTTGGAGCGGGAGATCGGGGGTTTGAAGGCCGAGGCGGAGCGGATTGCGGAGGAGGCGCGGGAACTGGTGGGCGAGGTGCCGTTTTAGAATGTAGTCGAGGACTTCAGTCCGGTCGGGTTTGGAAGAGAAGACGGGCTGAAGTCCGCGACTACGTTTGGGAGAGTCATAAATTGCCGTTGTTCGATCTGACGAATGGTTTAGCGTGCCGCCTTCGCAGGTAACTCCCTTGATTTTCCCCATGTCCACCATCCAGGAAACCATCCACCAAATGGGCCGTCAGGCGCGCGCCGCGGCTTACAAGCTGGCCCAGCTTTCGTCCGACGAGAAGAACGCGATCCTCCGCGCCATGGCCGTCGCCGTGCGCCAGGCGACGCCCGAACTGCTGGCCGCGAACGCATTAGACCTCGCCGCCGGCAGGGAAAAAGGCCTCTCCGCCGCCATGCTCGACCGCTTGATGCTGGATGAAAACCGCATTGATGCGATGGCAGCGGGCATCGACCAAGTCGCCACGCTGCCCGACCCCGTCGGCCAGGTTCTTGATTCCTGGGACCGCCCGAACGGCATCCACATCGAGCAGATCCGCGTGCCCATCGGCACCATCGGCATCATCTACGAAAGCCGGCCGAACGTCACTGCCGACGCTGCCGTGCTGTGTTTCAAGACTGGCAATGCGACCATCCTCCGCGGGGGCAGCGAGGCGCTGCATTCGAATGTCGCCATCGCCGCAGCGCTTGCGGAAGCGGGCGCGCCCGACCACGCGATCCAGTTGATCCCGTTCACCGACCGCGAAAGCGTCGCGGTTCTAGCAGGCATGGACAAATGGCTCGACCTCATCATTCCGCGCGGCGGCAAGGGTCTCATCGAAACCGTCGTCTCGCTCGCCCGCATGCCGGTCATCAAGCACTACGACGGCATCTGCCACCTCTTCGCCGACAAGGCGGCCGACCAGGAAATGGCCG
>JAYWDF010000158.1:0-2385 GCA_043779985.1 Akkermansiaceae bacterium
GTGATGAAGTCACCGCGCAGCGGATCGCCACCCCGGTCTTCCGACTTTGGCGTGATCCCCAAGTCGAAGCCGTAGCCCTTCTCCGGCGTGAATACCGTGGCCGGCGTGACCGCAACGGCCCCTGGTGCGGCCCGATCCGTGCCGAAATCGAATTTCAACGGCCTGACGGGAGCGCCGTGAGCAAGACCGGATGCAAGGATGAAAATGAAGGGAACTGCTCGTGGAGTCATTCCCGCACTCTAGAGGATTCCCGCGTGCTGTCACCAAATCACGCATCCCCCGTTTGAAGCAGAAAACCTCCGCCCGGTGGGTATCACCAGACGGAGGTTTTCCAAACTCTATCTGCTCAAGATGCGTCCTCTTCGGCCGCTGGAGCCTCACCGGAATCCTCGTTAACATCTTCGCCGTCGGTATCGGAAATCGAATCATCGCCATCCGGAACCACACGGGAAATGTCCTGGAGCTTCTCGTTGCCCTTGAGGGTGAGGAGCTTCACGCCTTGGGCATTGCGACCCGTTTCGCGCACTTCGGCGGCACGGATGCGGATGCTTTGGCCGCTGGACGTCATGAGCATGAGCTCATCCTCCTCGGTCACCGTGACCGCGCCGACCACCGGGCCGGTCTTGTCGGTGACCTTCATCGTGATGATGCCCTTCCCGCCGCGTGACTGCTTGCGGTAGTCCTCAAAGGTGGTGCGCTTGCCGATGCCGTTTTCCGATGCAACCAGCAGCGTGGAGCCTTCGGTGACAAGCGCGAGTCCGATGACGAAGTCGCTTTCGCTCGGGCGAATGCCCATCACACCGGCGGTGCCGCGTCCGAGTGGGCGGGTGTCATCTTCGTGGAAGCGGAGACTCATCCCCTCATGAGTGACGAGAATGATTTCATCGCCACCGGATGTTAGGCGGACGCCGATGAGTTCATTGTCTTCCTCAAGGTTGATGGCGATAATGCCATCCTTGCGGTAGTTGCGGAAATCGTTGACGGCGGTCTTCTTCACCTTGCCGCTGCGGGTGGCGAAAAAGACGAAGCCGGCCTCCTCGCGGAAGGTGATGTCATTGCCATTCTCGTCCACCGTCCGCTCAAGGCGGAGAAGGGCGGCGATCTTTTCCTCGGGCTTGAGATTAAGCACGTTCTGGATGCTGCGGCCCATCGCGGTGCGCGAACCCTCCGGGAGTTCGTACACCCGCTCGACATACATGCGTCCGGTGTTGGTGAAGAATAACAGATAGTCGTGCGCCTGGACGCTGAATAGGTGCTCGATGAAATCGTTCGCCTCGTCCTTTTTCGATGCGCGGGTTTCCATGCCTTTGAGACCCTTCCCTCCACGTCCTTGGACCCGGAACTCGCTGGAAAGCGTGCGCTTGATGTAGCCGCGGTGAGACAGCGTCACGATCATCGCGTCGTTGGCGATGAGGTCTTCCATGGCGACTTCACCCGCTTCGGCGACGATGTTGCAGCGGCGTGGCGTGGCGAAGCGGTCTTTGATGCTGCGCAACTCGTCCTTGATGATGATGAGCACCCGTTCCTCGCGGGCGAGGATGTCGAGGAAATCCTTGATGTCGACGAGCACGCCATCGTATTCGCCCTTCACCTTGTCCTGCTCCATGCCCGTAAGCTGATAGAGCCGGAGTTCGAGGATGGCATTCACCTGACGCTCGCTGAAGAAATAGGTGTCGCCGGAGATGGAGGCCTGCGAACGGATGAGGATGCCAAGCGATTCCGCAGTGGCGACAGGGAAACTGTAGGCAGCCAGGCGCTCGCGAGCTTCGTCGCGGTTCTTGGAAGAACGGATGATTTTGATGAAATCATCGAGATGCCCCAGCGCGAGAAGGAAGGCCTCCAACAGCTCCGCGCGTTCCTCGGCCTTGCCCAGCAAATAACGGGTCCGCCGGGTGACGACTTCGCGGCGGTGCTCGATGTAGGCGTCGATGGCCTCCTTGAGGGAAAGCTGCTTGGGACGATTCTTGTGAATTGCCAGCATGTTCACGGAGAACGAGGTCTCCATGGAGGTGAGCTTGAAGAGCTGGGCGACGACGACGGCCGGGCGGGCGTCGCGCTTCAATTCGATTTCGATGCAGGTATCCTCAGCAGATAGATCCCGCATTCCGGAAATGCCGGTGAGGATTTTCTCATTCACCAGCTCGGCGATGCGTTCCTGGAGTGTGGCGCGGTTCACGCCGTAAGGAACGCCACGGATGAAGATGTAGGAGCGCCCGTTCGCGCTTTCCTCAATCTCCATCTTGCCGCGCATCCGCATGGAGCCACGGCCGGTGCGGAAATATTCCTCAATCCCGCGAATGCCGCGGATTTCGCAGGCGACGGGGAAATCCGGACCTTTCATGTGCTCCATCAGCTGGGGCAGCGTGATCTCGGGATTGTCGATCT
>JAYWDF010000159.1:0-2384 GCA_043779985.1 Akkermansiaceae bacterium
AAGTAGTCGTAGCCGCCGGTGTAGCGGGTGACGTTGCCGTTGTTGATGTGGAGCGTGGTTTCCGCGAGGGTGCGGATGAAGTGGACGTCGTGGGAAATGAAGACGAGCGTGCCTTCGTAGTTTTTCAGGGCCTGGACGAGCGAGTCGATAGAGAGGATGTCCAAGTGGGTGGTGGGCTCGTCCATGAGCAGGAGGTTGGGCGGATCGACGAGGAACTTCACCAGGTTGAGCCGGGATTTTTCACCACCGGAGAGAATGCCGCAGCGTTTTTCGACGTCGGTGCGGCGGAAGAGGAAGGAGCCGAGGATGGAGCGGGCTTCTTCTTCGCGGAGAGTGGTGCAGGCTCCCATGACTTCTTCGAGCACGGTGTTGTTCTCGTTGAGGGACTCGGAGCGGTGCTGGGAATAGTAACCGATCTTGGTCGCGTAGCCGGGTTCGCGCTTGCCGCCGTCGATTTCGAGTTGGCCGGCGAGGATCTTGATGAGGGTGGATTTACCGGCACCGTTCGGACCGACGAGCACGATGCGGTCGCCGCGCTCGATGGTAAGGTCGAGATCTTTGTAGATACGCTTCTCGCCGTAGGCCTGGCAGACTTTGGAGAGCTCGATGACTTTTTGGTTGGAGCGCGGGGGCTGGGGGAAACTGAATTTGAAGGGCTTGCGCGGGGTACGCGGTTTCTCGATGCGGACGAGTTTCTCGAGGGTTTTGATCCGGGACTGGACTTGGGAGGCCTTAGAGCCGACTTGGCGGAAGCGGTCGATGAATTCCTGGACGTGCTCGATTTCCTTTTGCTGATTACGGTATGCTTGGGTTTGTTGGTCGAAGCGGGCGTCGCGCTGGGCGAGGAAGGCGCTGTAGTTGCCGGTGTAGGAATTGAGTTTAGCGGCGTCCGGATCGATTTCCACGACGGTCTCGATGATGGAGTCCATGAAGTCCCGGTCGTGGGAAATCATGAGGATGGCGCCGCTGTAGTTTAACAGATAGCGCTGGAGCCAGAGTAGCGAGAGCAGATCGAGGTGGTTGGTCGGCTCGTCGAGCATGAGCAGGTCCGGCTCCATGGTGAGGAGCTGGGCGAGGTGGGCGCGCATGACCCAGCCGCCGGAGTATTCCTTAGCGGGCTTGTGGAAGTCGTCGGATTTGAAGCCGAGACCGTGGAGGATTTTCTTGGCCTTGGGCTCGAGTTGGTAGCCGTTGAGGGCGGTGAACTGATCCTGGGCGTGGGCGAAATCCGGGTGCGAGAGGTCACCGGTGGCCTCGTGCTCGCGCATGGTGCGGAGGATGCCGATCATTTCCGGGGTGATGCCCATGGCGATTTCAATGATGGTTTCGTCGGTCGGTTCGCCCGCTTCTTGGGGGAGGTAGCCGGTGATCGAGTATTCGTCGCGCTCGATGGTGCCTTCATCGGGGGAGTCCTCGTCGAGGATCATGCGGAAGAGGGTGGACTTGCCGGCACCGTTCGGGCCGACGAGGGCGACGCGCTCGCCCCAATTGATGGACATTTCCGCTTCGCGGAGCAGGCAGCGGCCGCCGAGAGTCTTGGTAAGCTTGTGAATCGTGAGCACGAGGGAGGGTGTAGGGGAGGAGCGGGCTGGGGGCAAGGATTTCGGTAAGAAGCGGAACTGGTAAGCAAAAGTCTGCTATTCACCTTGACGTCGGAGGGGCTGGGCAGGCTTTATAGGGCCATCCGTAATACCTGCATGCGCTTCCCAACAGCTCCCTCACTCCTCATGCCGCGCGGCGTGGGTCAATTCGCCGCCCTTACTTCCCTTGCTGTGGTCGCCCTTGCGGGTAGCTTGCACGCTCAGGATTTCGAGGGTAAAAAGATTTCCGAAGTCACGATCCGTTATCATGGCGCGAAGACGGTGGACGAGACCCGGCTGCGGAACCTGATGGCCTCGAAGGCTGGGACCCTCTATCGTGCGGAGAGTCTGGATAATGACATCAAGTCACTCTATGAGTCCGGCTTGGTCGATGACGTGCGCTTCCTAGCTGAGCCTGTGGGGGGGAGTGTCAGGTTGATCGCAGAGGTCACAACTCGCCCGGCTCTAGGCGGCGTGGGTTTTGTCGGCAATACGATTTTCTCGGACCAGAAACTGGCGAAAGAATCGAAAATGAAGGCCGGTGGCGCACTCAGCGACGAGCAAATCATCGAGGCTCGCCGGAATATTGAGAAATACTATCAAGGATATGGCTACCCGGACGTGACGGTCACTCACCGCACGCAAGCCACCGGGCAGTCGGGATTGTCCGATTTGATTTTCGTGATCGACGAGGGCCAGAAGAACGAGGTTCGCAAGATTCGTTTTGAGGGAAATCATGCATTCACGGACCCGGAACTCCGCAAGGAAATGAAGGTGAAGGAAAAAGGCTGGTTCTCTTGGTTG
>JAYWDF010000160.1:0-7038 GCA_043779985.1 Akkermansiaceae bacterium
GCGGATTCGAACCGCTGACCCCTTGCATGCCATGCAAGTGCTCTACCAACTGAGCTAACGCCCCTTTCGGGTGGGGCGGAGGTTTATCGGCGGGATCACGGAGGAGCAAGAGGATTTTTAGAAAAGTGAAATAATTGTCGCCGGATGCGATTTTGGGCGAGGCGGCTCAACGCTTGCGGCGGAGCATCGCCAGTGCCCCGAGGACTGTGAGAATCGCCGCAGATGGCTCGGGAACCGCCATCGCTCCGGGGGTCGTCGTGAAGCGGCCGAGGAGGTCGGCGCGACCTTGGCCTCCCTCGAAAACGCGGAACTGGTTTTGACTGGAGAGCGAGCCGTCGATGGTGCTCTGGTCTACCTTGAAGGTGAGCTCGAGGAAGTAGCTGTTGCCGGAGGGATCGGTGAAATTGAGCGGTGTGCCTAGATTCCGGAGGGAGACGATATCGGCACTGGCCATGGCGTCGCTGGTATTGACCGTGTTGATCAGGTCGTTGGTGAAAGAAACCGAGATCGGAGACAGCCCGGATGGGTTGGAGAAATTGAGCAGGAGGGCGAGGTCGACGGCGGAGGCGCCTGTTCCCGAGTTGATCGTGCCGTTGCGATAGTAAAGGCTGCCGATGTTGAAATACTCGTTGGCTGCGACGTTGGCGGCGGCAAGAGGCTGGAACCAAAGTGCGCTGGAGTGGGCGTAGTCAGAATCCGTGGCTGCGGTTCCCCATTGGAAGGCGGCGGAGCCTGTCGGTCCGGTCGGATTGAGGCTGGCTGGGGCATCGTGCAGATCCATGCCTTTGGCGTAGCCGTCGGTCAGGTTGTTATCCGCGGTAAGGATGCTGTTCTTTCCTTGGCCGACTCCGTTTTCAAATGATCCGGAGACGGTGAAGCTCATTGAGCCAGGAAGGTTTTGGGCACGGGATTCGATCGTGAAGGACGACAGGATGACAGCGAGAAGCGTGAAGAAAACAGGGGGATTTTTGATACAATTAGGGGGATGTCCGATGCTGGCAAACGCCAGTGTACGAGGGGGGGTGTCGGGGACTGGGGTGACCTTTTGACAAGGAGACCCTGACACAAAATCGGCCACAAGGAATTACGTGATCGCGTATTCTCAAGAGATCTTGAATAGCTGCATCGTGTTCTTCGCGATGAGGGCTTGGCGAAGCGGGGCGGATGTCTATTCTCCGGCGCATGTCGAAGTATGCGGGAGAAGCAGTGTTGGTGGTGCCGCGCGCATTGTTGGATGAAATCGGGACTTTTGAAGGAATCCGGACGGCGGGGCTTGATGCTGCGGTTGGACGTTTGCTCGATCCTGCTAACCACTTTTTCATGGACCGGGCTGCGGCGGAGGAGGATCCGAGTCATAAGCAGTTGATTCCCTACTGCATCTTCCGTTGCGGGGACCGCATCCTGCACTACACCCGTGGGAAATCCGGCGGAGAAAGCCGGCTTCACGCGAAAATTTCGGTGGGCGTGGGAGGGCATGTGAACCCGATCGATACCGGCAACGGCCGGACCGGGCCGGACGCCTATCATGCGGCGGTGACCCGTGAAATCGAAGAAGAGCTCGATCTGCCCGAGGAGCACGAGCATCGGATCATCGCGTTGTTGAATGACGAGTCCAATCCGGTGGGGCAAGTCCATCTCGGGATTGTGCACCTGGTGGATTTGAAGTCGGATTCCGTGGCTTCCCGCGAGGATGCGCTGACGGATCTGGGATTCACGGCGCTGGAGGACCTCAACGGCGCATGGTTCGAGCGCTTGGAGACCTGGTCGCAGCATTGCATCCGTCACTTGTCCGGGCGAGCCGTGAGTGACCGGTGAGGCCTGACAGGCTCGTGAAATTCGCCACTCAAAATAATCGGCATCTTTGCGCAGATTGGGGTGGCGATCTTTTGGAAATTTCACCAAGGTCACAGCAGATAGTGTAACGATTTCAAATTCTTCCCGATGTCAGTTAATACCAAGCCAGCCAAGCCGCGGATCCTCATTGTCACGCCTGAGATTACCTATTTGCCGTCAGGCATGGGAAATATGGCCCAGAGGATGTCCGCCAAGGCGGGTGGCTTGGCCGATGTCTCGGCATCTCTCGTGTCCGCCTTATTTGAGCTGGGTGCGGACGTGCACGTCGCGATGCCGAACTACCGGCGAATGTTCCAAGGGGATATTTTCAACCTGCACGAGAAGGAGTTGCGGAAATACCACGAAGTCTTGCCGGAAGCCCATATCCACTTGGCGGAAGACCGGATTTTCTACTATCGGGACCAAGTTTACAGCAATCACTCGGACGAATCGATGCGGATCGCCTTGGTTTTCCAGCGTGAGCTGATCAATCACATCGTCCCCCGGGTGATGCCGGATCTGATCCATTGCAACGACTGGATGACGGCGATGATTCCCGCGATGGCCCGCCGCCGTGGCATCAAGTGCTTGTTCACTGTCCACAACATCCACACGCGCCAAGTGTCGCTGGCGCAAGTCGAAGAAGCGGGTATCGACGCCGCCGAATTCTGGATGAATTTGTATTTCACCGGCGCTCCGGCGAGCTACGACCACGCTCGCTCGCATGTGCCGGTGGACCTTCTAACCTCCGGGATTTTCGCGGCCCACTACATCAACACCGTGAGCCCGCGCTTCCTGTGGGAAATCGTCGAGGGCTGGCACTCGGTCGTCCCCGATTCCGTGCGCGCCGAACTCCGCGCCAAGTATGCCGCCGGTTGCTCGGCAGGCATCCTGAACGCTCCGGATGTTTCCTACAATCCCTTGACCGATGACGCGCTGGTCCAGAACTTCAGCGTCGATGACTTTGCCGCCGGCAAGGCAGCTAACAAACTCGCACTCCAGCGGGCACTCCAACTCAAGGAGGACGTCAACGCGCCGATCTTCTTCTGGCCGTCGCGTCTGGATCCCGTCCAGAAAGGACCGCAACTTCTCACGGAAATTCTGCACAGCATCGTGTCGGATTACTGGGATCGCAATCTGCAGGTGGTCATCGTTGCAAATGGTCCTCACCAGCACTGGATCGACAAAATTGTCTGCGCGTTCGATCTGCGGGAGCGGGTGGCGATCGTGGACTTCGAGGAGAGCCTGTCCCGTCTTGCTTACGCGGCCTCGGATTTCATGTTGATGCCGTCGTTGTTTGAACCTTGCGGCCTACCGCAGATGACCTCGCCGCTGTATGGCTCACTGCCGGTGGTGCATTCCACCGGCGGGCTTTACGATACGATCCGGCCCTTGGACATCGAGACCTCGACGGGAAATGGATTCCGCTTCGATCACTACAATGCCGCGGCCTTCCGCTGGGCGATCGACCAAGCCATGGAATTCTATGCGTTGCCTGCAGAAATCCGCGAGCGCGAGATCCGCCGGGTGATGATCGAGAGCGAGCAGGAGTTCAGCCACAAGGAAGTCGCCCGCCGTTACATCAATATCTACGAGGAAATGCTCGCTCGCCCCCTCGTCGAGAAGGAATCCGGCGAGTTCATCAAGTCCATCGCCGGGAGTTTGTCTGAAAGCCTCGGCGAACCTTCCGGCGCGGGAGCGGTTTACTGACGCGCCACGTTGTTCTGCCACAAGGAGGACTGCGGTACATCGTTCGGCCGGCAGACGATGATGCCGGCATGCTTGGACGCGGCGTTCAGATAGTCGGTGATCGGCCGGTCGATGATGACCATCCGCCCCTTGTCATGATCGGACGTGGCGTGGGTGAAATAGGCCCGGTCCTGCAGTCTGACGATCATCCCCACGTGCGACGTATAGCCATTGCTTTCATTCGTCGTGATCGCGCAGATGTCGCCGTTCTGGAGATATTTTTCGGCGTTGCGGACATTGGCTTTCGGGATTTGATAGACGGGTAGGCGCGAAACCTGCGCCTCGATTTTACCCATGGGCTCGATCAATGACGGATTGGAGCGCAGGTAGCGGTAATCCTTCCACTGCACCGTCATTTCATGGATTTCGCGGTGCATTTTCTCGGCGCCGGGGATTCTCGATGTGATGTTAGATGCGTAGCCACGGCGCTGGTTATCATAGAAAACCTCCTCCAGATGATGCATCCGGCTTAGGTAGTTGCCGGTGCAAATCCCGTTGCGATAGCGCTCGATCTCCACCATGTGCAGCATGTCCTGCGGCGTGTAGGGTGCCGGCTTGTAGCGGAGCATTCTGGCAATCGCCAGGGAGTTTTCGTAGTAGGTCCAGCAGTCCAGGCCCTTGAGATTGGCCACCGGCGACTCGATCCGGTCGTCGACCTCCAGCGAGTAGTTCACATACGGCGTCCCCACCAACTCGCGGGCCACCCGCACGATCCGCTCGCTGAGCGGGAGGTTGCGCCAGTTTTCACGCTCGGCCTTGGCGACGATGGCCTGAAACTTGGACTCTCCCTTGAACACAGTGCTCAGAGGCAATCTCTGGCTGCACGGCGGGGGGACCGGTTTTTGCGCCTTGGCCCCGCTGATACTCATCACGGCAATGGCCAGCAACCACCCGATCGTTCGAAATTTCATGCTCCTCCCATAGTCGAATTCCGGCTCCCGGGAAAGGGAACAATCGTGAAAACTTTCAGCCGCCATTACCGGAGGCCCCGGCCTGGAGTTCGGCGGTTCCCTGGGCCTAGGCGCGTGCCGCCTCGAACCCGGTATCCTCCAGCAAATTCCTCCCGGCCACGGCGATGTTCGCCAACTCGTCGCAACGCTCGTTCTCCGCGTGCCCCGCATGCCCCTTCACCCAGCGCCAGTCGATCTTGTGCGAGCCGATCGCCGCCAACATCAACAGCCAGAGATCCTGGTTTTTCACCGGTTTCTTGTCAGCCGTCTGCCATCCACGCTTCCGCCAGCCGTCGATCCATTTCTTGGAAATCGCGTCGATCAAATACTTCGAATCCGAGTGCAGCTCCACCTCGCACGGCTCGCTCAAGCTTTGCAGGGCAACGATCGCCGCCCGCAACTCCATCCGGTTGTTGGTCGTCAACCGGTAGCCTTCCGAGAGCTCCATCCGATGCTTGCCGCACACCAACACCACGCCGAAACCGCCGGGTCCCGGATTTCCCTTACAGCCGCCGTCGGTATGGATGATCACACGTTTCATGAGCCGCGGAAGGTGGGCCCATCCCGCGCTGCCTGACAAGCCAATGTCGCACGGATTGCGCCCGCCGCGGTCCCCTTGAATTATTTTCTAAGGAAATCCCGCCATCCGTGTCTTCATAGACGAAAGCATGACCCCGCACCCGTTGATTCATGGAAACCCGAACCGCCAGCGCCCGTCCCAAGGCTGATGCCGGCCGATCTCCGGTGATGTCCTTCCGCCCGCCGAACCCACTCATGGAGGAAAAACCATCACTCCGGCAGGTCTTCGACGCGGAAGAATCTCCGCTGCTCCGCTACGCCCACGGCCTTGTGGGCCAGCGCGAAACGGCGGAAGACCTCGTCCAGGACGCTTTCCTCAAACTCCACGCCCACTGGGAGGAAGTCACCCACCCGCGCGCCTGGCTCTTCCGCTGCACCCGCAATCTCGCCCTCAGCCACCTCCGCGATCATAAACGTGAAGTCCCCATGGAGCCGACTCGTGAGTGGGAAAGCGCCACGCCCGATCCCGAACAAGCCCTCGGCAAGCTCGAGGCCATCGGCACCCTTCAGTTGCTGGTCGCCGAGCTCCACGATGACGACCGCACCCTCATTTTCCTCAAATACCAGGAGGGCCTCAAATACGATCAAATCAGCCAACGCACCGGCCTCAGCGTCAGCAACGTCGGCTACAAACTCCACCACGCCCTCAAAAATCTAGCCGATTCCCTCCGCCGCCTCGGCGTTGAGTCGGCAGAGGGTTAAACAATAAATGTTATTTGTTCAAAGTGATTCGTAAGCACCGCTTCTTCCGCAAATAACCTATAACTTCTAACTAATAACGAAATGAGCCAACCTCCATTCGACACCATCGGCGACGAGCCGGTCGAAGCCCGCATCGTCGCCTGGGTCCTCGGCGAGGCCTCCGCCTTCGAAGCCGCCGAGCTCGTGCGCCTCTGCGCAGAGCGCCCCGAGCTCCTCGTCTTCCGCCGCCGCATGCGCGCCCTCCACGGCCTGCTCACCGAAGCCGAAGCCGCCGAGCCCGATGAGTCTTGGAAACTACCGGCTGAGAAGCGCAAGGTCCTCGATGAAATCTTCGGTGAGGAAAAGGTCACCCGTCTTGAGCCAAAAACAGAACACCGCATCCGCCGCAGCGGACGCCGCATGCTCCTAGCCATCGCCGCTTGCCTGATCCTAACAATCGTCATCGTGAAGATCATAGGTCCCATAAGTCATATAGGTCCTATGAGTCTCTCCAAAAGCGCCACGCCCGACCCAAAAGCCAACGCCGACCGGGCAAGCTACGAACTCGCCAAAGCCGTCCGCGATCAGGAAGATAAAGTCGAGGAACGCCGCAAGGTCCTCGCCACCATCGTTAGAACCAAGGGCATCATCTATAAAGGGCAGGACTCCTTTTATGGCCAGTCTGGCGTCGACGAGGACCAAGGTGCCCGCCGTGCCCTGCAAACCTACAATCAGCTCGAAAAGGAGCACGCTCAGTTGCAAAACCAGCTTCAAACTTGGGACGAATCCAATGGCGATGGCCAAACAAAGGCCAACTTACAGGCTCAGTTAGCCATGGCCGACGACCGCTTGAAAAAAGTGGAAGTCATGAAAGACGACTCGCGCGAAGAAGCCATCAAGCGCGGACTCGACGCCCAGGACTACGTCGATGCCAAGCGCGATTTCGAGAGCGACCAACAGCTTCTCCAAGCGCTCAAGCTGAAGCAAATCGAGCAAACGATCGCTCAGAAAATGTCCGGCGGCCTCGCACGGAATGATGGGGCCAAGGCGTCTCCCGCCAGCCCGGCAGCGGCTCCACAGGCAGGTGACGGCACTTACAAAATCGACGCAGTGGCCAATAATCAACCAAGTCCCCGGGCCAAAGCAGCGGTGAATGAAAAGCTGCGGGCCGAACGATCGGCTAACAAAAAGAGTGCCGACCTGCCAGCCAGTGCGGCCGCCGTCGCCGAAGCGCTGCCGGAACTAG
>JAYWDF010000161.1:0-2375 GCA_043779985.1 Akkermansiaceae bacterium
ACGGCAGCGTCGAGCTGCAAGTCATGGGCCAGCCTGCCGAAGTGGAATCCTTCATCAAGGAAATCGCAGAAGAATCCACCGTCGCGCATCACATCAAAAACCTTACCGCGAAGAAAATCCCGCTGTTGGAGAATTGCTCGGGGTTCCGCATCGAGCGGTGAGAATCTGAATCAGCCTGTTGGAGCCGACTCAACGGCTGGAGCCTTTCGCGCTACCAGTGCAAGCGCCCGGAGCAATCGGCGGCAGATCTCAGTTGGTGTTTGATTCCCGAGGAACTCCCACCACCAAGGTGGACCTCGCAAGGTCATTTTCACCCGGAAGGCGCAGCACACAGCCGCGCAATAATCCATCTGTAGAATCTTCTGGCTGAGATCAGGATAGCCGGAGCTATTTTGGTTAGTTCAATTTTATAGTTTCTGATTGAGGTATATTTTATGGCGGCTGGAACTCGGGTCGGCTCAGGTGTAGGGAATAATGTATTGTTGAACAGAGCCGCTGCACGGCGATTTCCCTCCGCCGTTCCTGCGGTGTTCGCGGTTGCAGGGGCGAATAATTGGGGTCATAAATAAAAGGGGATCAAGCCTCGCTTGATAACCCTAACGTTAACAAGTGAGGCCTGAACCGAATGACTCTAACCTAAGGAATATCGCCTCCGTATCAATGAGTTGCGACACTCCTCCGAAACCGGGGATACGGCACCTCGAAATCCTACATTCTACAGTGCTTTGACGCCTTCGCAAACAGCTCGCCAACGTCCAACCCCGGAAACACATATTTTATCCCGAACTGCCCTTAAGTTAGCGCCATTCAGGCCTGAACCCATGCAGGCCCCGCCCCGGTCGCACCCCGTAAACTCGGTGCGTCCACAATCACGTCAGACGTCCTTTCCCTACTTGGACGGTCCTTCATTCGCGGGCGAAATCCATTGGACCGTCTTCGAACTTTGCAGGTTGCTGCACGAGGGAAATGAAATCGCCCTGTTATTTAAAACCGCCCGCAGAAGGTGAAACCCACGCAAGCAGCTTTAAGCTTTCACCAACTTCCCGGATAATTTCGGTTCGTTTTAAGAATGCTGCCACTTCCACACGGCCCGAAGCAGGCGGGACTACGTCACGTTTTTCTTCAATTCCCTCAAGCTCCACAAAACCCCGCTCGCGGAGGCAGCAACTCCTCTCAGCCGCCTTGCCCCTGTGCTTCGCTTTGCTCCGAAGCGCTCCCGCGCGCTCGTGAACGCCTCGTTCACGAAACCCCGGCTGCCGATCACCGCGCCGTCCGTGAAATAGCGAATCCGGCAGCGCAGCATTTTCCCGAGCGGGATCTCGCCATCCAGATCGCGTTCCTTCGCCGCATCCTCCTTGGAAATTCCTTTGCGCAAGGTCTTCGAAACCCGCTTCCCATTCAGGCCCACACTCTCCGAAGTTTTCCCAACAGCTCCCGCAATCAGCAGTTTCCGATACTCCCTAGAAACCCCGCCAGCCCACAAATCCGCATCCGCGCCCACTCCCTGATGCGCGCGCAAAGCCCTAACCAAGCCGGCCCGGGCGGTTTTCCCATTGCCCTTCGCCCCTCCTCCAATCGCCTCGCCGTAGCTACTCCAGCGGTAATCCGCCGGATCCTTCGCCAGCCCCGCGCGCACTGGATTCAGATCGATGTAGGCGGAAATCGTCTTCGCCGCCACCCCGTCCTCCACGATCAAGCTCTTGAACCGATCCTCCCACAGCCGGCCCGTCCGCGAGTGGGTTAGGTTGAACCATTGGGTGAACCGTTGCATCAGCCCCTTCATGAAATGGCTCAAGTCATGCATCCGGTAGGAAAAACGGTCGTGAATGGCCTTGAGCGCCTCATCCAGCCCGGTTTCACCGGGGTAAATCTCCGTCCTCGCGTCCGCCAATTCCTTCGCCACCCCTGCCACGAACGCCTCGCTGTAAATCGCTGCCAAGCGCTTCAACAGCTCCTGATCCGAAAGCCCGTCCTCCCCCATCGGCGGTACCTCCAGCAGGAGATGGAAGTGGTTGTCCATCAGGCAGTATGAGGTGACCCGACAACCGGTGAATTTCTCCTGCAAGCGCATCAACGTTCGGAATTTTTCCTTCTCCGCCACCCCGAGCGCGAACCGCCGGTCCACCACCCGCGAAATCACGTGGTAAAATACCGGTTTCCCTGCGGATTTCCGCCACTCAGCCAGCCATCGAGATTTTCTGCTCATCGGGAAGAACTCTACCGGGCCGGGGGAGGGATTGCAAGAGAAGATTTGACAAAAGGACAGTCCTTTTGTCATGAGCAGGTCGCGCAGTTTGGTGGCCTGCCTGATGGTGAGATTGGACCGGCGTTTGAGGAAACAATAACGGGAGTTCTTGAGAACGGGCTCGTAGCCT
>JAYWDF010000162.1:0-7017 GCA_043779985.1 Akkermansiaceae bacterium
AGTGATCCCACCATGCAAAATGGCGGAGGGAGCTGTGAGGCTCCGCTCCGCCATTGGCAGATCGAATGGGGATTTCCCCTCCTGGATTATTCCTCGGGCTTGACGGTCACGGGGACCGTCACGGGAGGCTTCGAGGGCGTGACCTTGCCGCCGAGTTCCTCCATCAGCTTCATGCCGAGCAGGCCGGAGAGCGCGCTGTTCGTGCCGTCGCCACCACCGCCGGTGATGAGGATGTCGGGCATGACTTTGACTTTCTCGCGGCCGATGATTTCGGCGATCTTGCTGCGGGTGAAATTGTCGCCGCCCATGGCGTTGACTTGGAGTTGATAGGACTCAGCGTTGGCCTTGCCAATCGCGAGGATTTTCTCGGCCTCGGCATTACCGGTGAGGGCGATGCGACGGGCTTCGGCGTCGGCGATGACCTTGACGCGCTCGGCCTCGGCGGCGGCGTTGAGCTTGACGCTGGCGGCGTCACCTGCGGCCTTTTTGACGGCGGCATCAGCGACGCGCTCGGCGATCTGCACGCCTTGGTCGGCTTGCACGATCTGCTTCTGGATGTCGGCGATGGCGGTTTGTTTTTCCAAGTTCTGGCGGGTTTCTTGGGCCATCCGCTGGGTGTCGTAGGTGACTTTTTGTTCCTCGGCGATCTTGCGGTCGGTGAGAGTTTTCATGAGCGAATCGGGCGGGGCGATGTCGCCGATGAGGGTGTCCACGCCGTTGACGTTGTATTGGTCGAGCACGGCGTTGATGTGGGAGCGGGCGGAGGCCTGGCGCTCCTTCCGGGTGGAGAGGAAGGCGATGACGTCGCTGTCTTGGGCGCTGTTGCGGAAGTAGTTGCCGATGGTGGGCTCGAGCACCTGGGAGACAAGGTTGTTCATGTTTCCGAAACGGGCGATGACCTTGCTGGCCTCGATCATCGGAATGTGGATGATCTGGGAGACGTCGAGGTTGAAGGGGAAGCCGTCTTTACTCCGCACGGTGATGGTGGAGAGGTGTTTGTCGAGTTGGTGCGCCTCGCTGCGGGCATTGGCCCAGTTGAGGACGAGGTTGGTGGTGGGCACATGCTCGATGCGCAGGATGTAGGTGTTGAGCGGGTATTTGCCGGGTCCGAGCGGTTCGGCCCAGACGCCCTTGTGGCCTTTGGCGACGATGTTGCCGTGTTTAAAATCGAGGCCGCTGACGTCCACGCCTTCGTCACCATAGTAACTGATGACCACGCCGACGGAGCCGATGGAAATCTCGGTCATCGGGATTTCCTCGACGTGCACGAACCAGGTGTTGAGGAAGTAGGAGCCGGCGAGGATGACCTGCGGCTGGAGTCCACGGCTGCCACCGGCGGCGAGGAAGGCGTCGG
Organism: Akkermansiaceae bacterium; assembly: GCA_043779985.1. Lineage (GTDB taxonomy): Bacteria > Verrucomicrobiota > Verrucomicrobiia > Verrucomicrobiales > Akkermansiaceae > Luteolibacter. The sequence goes on from JAYWDF010000162.1 coordinate 1,355, forward strand.
CATTTTGGAAATTGCTGTGGCCCTCGGTCACGCGGCCGGCGATCTGGCCCTCAGGCAGCGGCGCGCCGTCGAGGGTGGTGACGATGCCGACCATGTTTTCCTTGATCTGGGTCATTTTCGCGAGCGTCACTTCGAACAGGAAGGTGTTGATCCGATAGGTGCCCGGGGTGAGGAAGGCGGCTTGGCGACCTTTCTGGCCACCCGAACGCAGGAACTGTTCGGCGTCCTGGAACATCTGGCAATCGACGCGCCGGGCCAGGACCGCACCGGCGACGAGCTCGCCGCCGTCCTTGGACATGATCAGTCCGATCAAGCCGTCAGGGATGACGGCCAGAGGTTGCAGAGTGACTTCATATTGCCAGATCCATTTCCAGAAATAGAGTCCGGGGGCGAGGGTCTGTGACTGGAAGCCGGCTTCGCCGTTAAGGGCGATGATGCGGCCGCTGGGCAATTCCTTGTGTTGGCCGAAAAGCACGAATTTCTTGGTCACCAAGCCGATCCGGTCCTCGGGAATGATGACGACGCCCATCAACTGGAGGATGGGCCGGAAAAATACAACGAGGATTACCAGGGCGGCGACGAGCCAGAGCCAGGAAGCGTAGGGGGTGAGGGTTTCAACGATGCCTGATAAATAGCAGGGCAGACCAAACGGGGTTGTTTGCATAGGGGGCTTGTTATAGGCCCTTCCGCTCTAGCGACAATTCTAATTCTTGGAGAAGAATGTAAACGGTGGGGATTGCGTTTTCCCCGGGTTTCCTGCAATTTGTGGCCATGTCAGAATCCGTCCGTGCCGACCTATGGCTGTGGGCCACGCGTTTTTTCAAAACCCGCGGCCTCGCGGCGGATGCGTGCGCGACGGGCAAGGTGAAGCGCAACGGCCACCCGTTGAAGCCCGCCTCGCCGATCCAGCCGGGCGACTCGCTCGAAGTGCCATTCGTAGAAGGCCCGGGAGTGCGGCAGATTTCCGTCAAAGCGGTGATCATCAAGCGGGTGGGCGCGCCCGAGGCGCAGGCGTGTTATGAGGATCTAACAAAGCCTGAGGTTTTCGAGGCGCTGAAACTCTGGCAGATCGCGAAACAGGAGGCGGCCAAGGGGCGGCCGACGAAGCGCGACCGCCGGGAGATCGACAAGATCCACGGGTTCTGGGACTAAGGAGCGGGTGTTTTTTCGGTGGTAAGGGTTTTGAGAAAAGCGACCAGCGCGGCCTTGTCGGCGGCGTTGAGGTGGAGGCCGGTGTCCGGGTGCTTGGCGAGATTCGGATCAAGCGTGGGGCTGCGGTGGATGCCGGTGCTGTAGTGCTCGACGACTTCTTCGAGCGTGGCGAAGCGACCGTCGTGCATGTAGGGGCCGGTGAGGGCGACGTTGCGGAGGCTGGGGGTGGCGAATTTCCGCTCGTCGGAGGGGAGTTGGGTGACCTTGGCGCGGCCGGGTTCGTCGCCTTCGAGGCCGTTGTTATGGAATTGATGGTCGCTGAAAAGCGCGCCACCGTGGCAGTGGAAACAGTCGGCTCCGAGTTGGCCGGTGCGCGGCTCGTATTCGGTCATGAAGAGCTCGAAGCCGCGCTTTTCGGCGTCGCTGAGGGTGGCTTTGCCGCGCATGGCTCGATCGAACTTCGCGTCGTAGGCGGTGAGTGTTAGGAGGAATTGTTCGAGGGCGAGGCCGAGCTTCTCCGCGGTGATTTCCGGGCTTCCGAAGGCGGCGTCGAAGAGGGGCGGGTAGTCGGTAGTGGCGGCCAGCTTGGCAGTCACGCGGTCGAGGGTTTCATCCATCTCGGTGTGGTCCTGGATCGGCATCAGCACCTGAGCGCGGAGTGACGGTGCGCGGCCGTCCCAGAAGTAGCTGGCTTTCCAAGCGAGGTTGAAAAGCGGCATGGCGTTGCGCGTTCCGACTTGGCCGCGCACGCCGAGGCTGAAACGGCGGGGATCGGTGAAGGCGGAATCCGCGACATGGCAGGTGGCGCAGGAGATCGTGCCGTCGCGGGAGAGAGCCGCTTCGTGGAAGAGCGCCTTGCCGAGCGCCACGCGCTCGTCGATGAGCGGGTTGTCGCGCGGCAGGTCGGGGATGGGGAAAGTGCCGCTCATCGTGAAGTGATAGGGCGTAAATTTTTCGGGCAGATAGAGCGGCTTCACCGGTGCGGGCCGGCTGGTGGCAGGCGCGGCGGAGATGACTTGTGTCACGCGGAATGCGCCGGGTAGATTGGCGACAAGTGCGGCAGCGACGGGGTCGCCGTCGCGTGAGTGGGTGGCGCTGCCATCCTTTTCAAAGGAAAGCGGACGCGGCGCGTTGAGCAAGGTGCCGAGGTCGAAGTCGAGCAGCATGGCAGCGTCATGGGTGAGGTCGAGCGGCGCCGCCAGGCTGATGCGGGTGCGGTTCGCGTCGCGGGCGAGGTGGTGCGCATAGCCCTTCAACGCGCCGCTGGTGCTGCGGAAATGGCCCTCGATGGCCATGAAGATGTAGCCGCCTTGCCAACTCCAGTGGAGGCCGTTGAGATTCGGATTGAGCGGGTGATCGGCGGGAATTTTCGAAACATCGGCGGCATTTGCGTCGGCATCGGGTCCGACGTGGAAACGCAGCGCGCGGTATTTTCCCTCCGGTATGCCTTCGAGTCGGACGTCGGTGCGCCGTTTTTCCGCATCCATCCAGGCGTATTGGTTCGGCATTTCCTGCCACACCCCGTCATCGCGCTCGATGGCGATGCCGCTCAGGAGGTAGCTGATCCGGGTGAAGGAAAGCGTCTCCGCTGCGGCATTTTGAAAACGCAGGGAATCGAGTTGCAGAGGATCGCCGTTGAAGGTGTGGCGGATGGATAGCTCGAGCATGGCAGCACCTGCCGTTTGGGCACCGAATGCCAGCACGGCGAGAACACGGACGAGATCCAAAAAGCGGGCGAACATTTGATAGCAACTCAATACGGGCTGGGTCGGCGGTGAATCGATGAGGGAGCGCGCCTTTCAACAAAGCACCCTCACGAAACCTCGGAATTGTGAGGTCTGTATGCGGATATGGCATAAAAATGTAAAGCCTGTGTAAAACCTGTGGGCTTTGCCTCGGGTTCCCTGCTATGGCATCTGCAGACATGGAAACTGAATCCAACCGTCGGCTCTTGGTGGTAGACGATGATCGCAAGCTCGCCGGGCTCATTCGCGACTACCTAACGCCCATGGGCTACGAAGTCGAACTTCGCCATAACGGCCCGGATGGCCTCGCGGAAGCGCTGGCATTTCCCTATGAGGCCGTGATTCTCGACGTGATGATGCCCGGGATGGATGGATTCGCCGTTCTCCGTGAGCTTCGGAAAAAGTCCGATGTTCCCGTGCTCATGCTGACCGCGCTTGGCGACGAGGCGGACCGGATCGTGGGTCTTGAAATCGGCGCGGACGACTATTTGCCCAAGACATTTTCCTCAAGAGAGCTCCTGGCGCGGCTGCGTGCCGTCACCCGCCGCTCGCGGACTCGAATCGACAATGACGAGCCTCGCGAACTCTGTGCGGGCAAACTCCGCCTGTGCGAAGAGACACATACGGTAGTCCTCGGCGATGGCCCGCTCGATCTAACGACGCTGGAATTCGCGATTCTGGCGGCACTTCTCAAATCAAAGGGTCGTGTAAAAACGCGCGAACGGCTGATTGAAGAGGTGTCGGAGCGGCGCTTCGACATCTTTGACAGGTCCATCGATGTACACGTTTCGTCGCTGCGTAAAAAGCTCGGTGATGATGCGAAAAATCCACGCTTCATCCGGACGATCCGCGGGATCGGCTACACCTTGCACGAGCCTGACACCTCGGATTTCGGCCAAGCATGAAAGCGCGTCCCTATGTCCCGCTGCTGGCCAAAGTGCTGGGTTGGCTGCTTTTGCATCTGCTCATCCTGGCCTTGGCCTTCCTTGGGTTCTTGGTTTGGCAATCGGGCTTGGGCTTGGACTCCTTACTCAGTGGGTCAGCAGGGGAGCGGCTGCGAGGGTTCGGTGATGCCGTCAGGAACGAGGTGAGTAATCTACCGGCGAGTGAATGGAACGCTGCGATCCTCCCGCTCGCACGCGAGAAAAATGTGAGCGCTGCAATCTTCGAAGTTTCAACCCCCCGGAGTTTTCCGTTTCCGGTCCCAGCCAATGTTCTAGAGCGCGCCAAGACGACCATTCCGCCCCAGCCAGCACGGCGGGGCTCTCCTCCTGCCGGCGCGGGAGGTCGGCCGCCGGAGCGGGGTTTTTTGGATGATCCTGGTCCGCCGCCATCCGGAGACTTTGGAGAGCGCCCTCCATTCGACGATCCGCGGCCCGGGGACCAGTTGGACGCTCCCCGTTCTGATGAGGCTCTTCCCGCCAATCGCCCGGCGTTTCTACTGCGCGGTGAAAATGGCGACGGCTACTGGGCCGGGGTGCATTTGGTATTCCTCGGGCCGCCAGGGAAGCCACACCGGCATGAGCTGCTCTTAATTCGCGCGGAAACCCTCGACGGCTCCGGAATGTTCTTCGACTTCAAGCCCTGGCTCTGGGGTGGCCTCGCGGTGCTGGCACTCAGCCTCGCGTTCTGGACACCCTTCGTCTGGGGGATTACCCGATATATCCGGCGGCTGACAACCGCCGCAGATCTGATCGCTGCGGGGCACTTTGACATTTCTCTGCCGACTCGCGGGCAGGACGAATTGGCAAACCTCGGCCACGCGATTGAAACCATGGCAGGTCGACTTGATCATCTGATTTCCGGGCAAAAACGGTTCCTTGGGGATGCCGCGCACGAGCTTTGTGCGCCTCTGGCCCGATTGCGCACGGGATTCGGCATTCTGGAAATGAAGCTTGCGGCTTCCCAGCAAGTGCATCTTGCGTCAATTGAGTCAGACGCGCAGGAACTGGCTACCCTTGTTGAAGAGATTCTCTCCTTCTCTCGGACCGGGAGCCGCCCTCCCCAGCGGCAGGTGGTCGTCCTCGACAGTCTGATTCGGGAGGTCGCTGCACGCGAAAGCGGGGAACGTGCTCCTAGAATCGATGTCCCTCACGGGCTTACCGTCACCACGGACCGGGCCCTGCTCACCCGCGCCCTTGGAAATCTCGCCAGAAACGCCAAGATCCACGCTGGGGCTGATGCAGAAGTGAGCATCGAGGCGGTGGAAAATGGGGCATTTGTTGAAATAACGGTGACAGATGATGGGCCTGGAGTCGCCCCTGATGAGCTCACACGCCTTTTTGAGCCATTCTATCGCCCTGACCGCTCCCGCAGTAGGGATACCGGCGGCAGCGGCCTCGGCCTTGCGATCGTGCGTACGGCGGTCGAAACTTGTGGCGGAGAAGTGGTAGCGAGCCTCCCTCCTGCGGGTGGGTTTGCCGTAATGATTCGACTCGAAAGGCACCGTCCGGAGAACGATTGATCACGAGAGCTGTCGGGGCTGCGGGATGCTCACTGCGATTGCAGTTATCACGACTCGCTCCGGATTCGCCTGGAACGTAGGATCTCCCAAGGCGGCCGTCCAATCGCTCGATACAAGCGCGAACCACGCTGTTAGTCCGGCGAAGATCCACATGCAACTCACTGTCCGTCAATGTATTCGCCCACGCTTTTAGAAATAATAAAAAAACGTCACAAAATGGATTGACCCGTGGCGGGTGAGCGGAATAGGTTCCGCCCGTCGCCACGACGGAGGGCGACCGAGAGACAAAGCGTCGATCGCGG
>JAYWDF010000163.1:0-7017 GCA_043779985.1 Akkermansiaceae bacterium
CTCAAACTCTACGCCGCCGAAACGGACCCGGATTTGCAGGCGCGCCTCGAACGTTCGGTGGAGGGCGTCGCCGTCACCGCCGCGCGCGAGTGTCTGCTCAAAGGCAATGCGGAAGGGGCCCGGGATTTTCTCGAAATGGCACCTGCCGATGCTCCGGGCTTGCTGGCACTTGCGGATTTTCACCGCAGCCAAGGGACCTTGGTGGCTGAATTGAAGCGGGCCCAGATGCTTAAGGGAGCGCACTCGGATGCATGGCAGCTTGCACTCCACCGTGCCGCGGGAAACTTGGAATCTGCGCGCGAAGCGGCAACGGCGGCGGGCGAATTCAAGATTGCCGCGAGCCTGTCCGCCCTGCTTGGCGATCCCTTGCCATGGTTGCGTGAAAACGAACTCGGAGTGGATGGTGAGGCGGTTCACAAGCCATACACCGCCATCGCGATCAAGCGTTGGCAGGGGAAGATGATCCAGCCTGCGGATCTCAAGCTGCTGGTCCGGGGCTTGAGCTCCGACAATCCAGGCGAGCGCCAGAATAGCATCAACTCGCTCTTTCTGCTCGGGGAAGCCAAGCTGGCCGAGGAGGCGTATCGCAAAGGTTCACCGCTGGAGGCATTCACCTATTTCGAATCGCTTGAGCGGATCCCCGACGCTTTGCAATCCCTCGGCTTGGACCCGGAAAAGCCCGATTACGCGGCGTGGGTCGAGAAGCGCATCACCCACCTTTCTCACGAAGACGTGGAAGACGAGCACGGGGTGGCCATGGAGATTCCCGAACTTGTCGCGCTGGGAAATTTCCTCGAACGGCGGGGGCTGAACCAGCAATGCTCGGACGCTTTTTTGAAGCCACTCGCCACTATGGCTGAAAAGGATGCGAAGAAATTTACGGAATTTCTGGGAGCTATGTTTGGGAACAATACCGGCAACAGCGGTGAGCCTCAAGGTGCGCCGCGGATCGCGAAACAGGCGGCGATCGCCTGGGCGGGCGAAAACGCCGACCGTTGGGTGGAAGTGATTAATGCCGCTTTCGGGGGGCAGGACGAGATTTTAGGGCTGTGGGACTGGATGGCGGAGCTTGACCCGAAAACGAGTCGCATGGCCAGGCTCGACGGGATGCTCGCCCTCTGCGGTCTCGGGCGCGACCCGCTGAAACTTCGCGACCACTGGCTGGGGCTGGCGTGGGGTGCGGTCGATAAGGCGGATCCGGGGAATCGCAAGGCGCTGCTCGAAAAGCTGGCGTTTCTGAGCAGCCAGACGGGAGATGCCGCGAACAGTTTGAAGGTCTGGGACCAGTTGCCGGAATCCAGTCGCAAGGAAATTTCCTGGCGCGGGCATATTCTTGACCTTTCAGCATCCGGCCGTTGGGCCGAAGCTGCGACGTTTTTCCTCAGCCAAATCGAGCGGGTCTCCCAGTTGAAACAATCCCCGCAACCGTCGTTGTATGCCTGTGCCGCCGCCTCCTTGCGCAAGGCGGGCCGGGTCGCCGAGGCTGCCGCACAGGATGCATGGGTCGAAAAGTTGGCGCTTGGAAATGACGCGGTCGAGATCGCAAACGGGTATGCCTATGGCTATGATTTCAAAAAGGCAGCGGAGTGGTGGGCGCGGGGGGCACGGCAAAGTAGCCCCGGCTCCGAGGAACTCGCCGCGGCCCTGCAGCTCCATGCAGAGATGGAGTTTCAGAATGGAAATTGGAAGGAAGTGGCCGCCCTCTCCGAGGTGATGGCGCAGATGGCGGCGTCGGTCGGCTCGGGGAGCGGCTCGCCCCTTGTCAGACTTCGCCTCCGCCTTCAGTCGGATCTCGGACGGGCGCTGGCCAATTTAAAGGCCGATCGCGCCGGGTCGGTGGCGATCCTAGCGAACTGCCACCAGATGTTTCCCAGTGATGGCTCGCTGGCGGACGACTTTTTCCCGGCGATTCGCAAGATGGGTCTGATCAAGGAACATGATGAGTGGTTTCAAATTTCGTGGGATCGGATGTCGGCTGTCATCGCGCAATTTCCCGACTCGGACAATACGCAAAATACGGCGGCATGGCTGGCGTCGCGGGCGCAGCGCAACCTCGATCAAGCACAACAGTATCTGGAAAAGGCTCTCGCCATGAATCCCAACCAGTCAGCCTATCTGGACACGATGGCTGAGATCCAGTTTGCCAAAGGAAATCGAAACCTTGCGCTTGAGTGGTCCAGTCGTGCCGTCAATTTCATGCCGCTCGACGTCATGCTGCGCCGGCAACACGAACGGTTCCGCGCCGGTCCAATACCGCGATAAACTTGACAGCGGCGCTCGTCTAAGGCGGGATTTGCGCCCCATGGCCAAACTCTCGATTCGTGATCTCGATGTATCCTCCAAAGAAGTCCTCATGCGTGTGGATTTCAATGTCCCCCTTAAAGACGGCGTTATCACCGACGACACCCGCATCCAAGGTGCTGTTCCTTCGATCCGCCAGCTGATTTCCGGCGGTGCCAAGCTCGTTCTTTGTTCCCACCTCGGCCGTCCATCCGGCGGCCCTGAGGCGAAATTTTCGCTGGCACCCGCTGCGGCCCGTCTCGCGGAAATCCTCGGTCAGCCGGTGAAGCTCGCCCCGGACTGCATCGGTGCGGAAGTCGCCGCCCTGCGTGCCGCCCTCCAGCCCGGTGAAGTTCTTATCCTGGAAAACACCCGCTTCTATCCAGCCGAAGAAGCGAACGACTCCGCCTTCGCCAAGCAACTTGCCGGCACCGCTGAGATCTACATCAACGACGCATTCGGCACCGCCCACCGCGCCCATGCCTCTACCGAAGGCGTCACCCATTTCGTCAAACAAAGCGCCATGGGCCTGCTGATGGAGCGCGAGCTCGAATACCTCGACGGCAAGCTCCAGAACCCCGAGAAGCCCTTCCTCGTCATCATGGGCGGCGCCAAGGTTTCTGATAAAATCCAAGTCATCACCGCGCTCATGGAGAAGGCCGACGCCTTCCTCATCGGCGGTGCCATGGCTAACACCTTCCGCAAGGCCCAGGGCTATCAAGTCGGCAACAGCCGCGTCGAAGCCGACAAGCTCGACCTCGCTCTGGACATCCTCGCCAAGGCCCAAGCCAAGGGCGTCCGTTTCCTGCTTCCTGCCGACACCCGCATCACCCAGGAGTTTAAGGAAGGTGCCGAAACGAAAGTCACCGCACCTTATGAGCAAGGCGGCGAGACTCCTGCCGGTTGGGAAGGCATCGACATTGGCGACGTCGCCATCGAGGAATTCTGCAAGGAAGTCGCCAAAGCGAAGACCATCATCTGGAACGGCCCGATGGGCGTTTTCGAAATTGAAAGCTTCGCCAAAGGCACCCGCGCCATTGCCGAAGCGATGGCGAAGAGCGACGCCGTGACCATCGTCGGCGGTGGCGACTCAGTCACTGCGGTCAATCAATTCGGTCTCGACGATCAAATGACTTTCATTTCCACCGGTGGTGGTGCTTCACTTGAGCTTCTCGAAGGCAAAGTCCTCCCGGGCGTCGCCGCGCTCACCGAAGCCTGATTCCCAACGTTTCCTTCTAACTTCCATCCCCTAAATACATGAATCGTAAGCCGATCTTTGCTGCTAACTGGAAAATGAACAAGGGAGCTTCCGAAACGGAAGACTTCATCAAGAGCTTCCTCTCGAAAATTCAAGGCGAGAACTTCTCCTGCGAAATCGTGATCGCACCGCCGTTTGTTTCGCTGCCGAAACTCGCCGACCTGCTTCACACCGCCACCGCCGGTCAGAACGCGCATGCGATTCAAATCGCCGCGCAGAACTGCTCGCAGTTCGACTCCGGTGCCTACACCGGTGAGATCAGCGTGCTCATGCTGCGCGAGTTTTTCGTGCACTACGTCATCCTCGGCCACAGCGAGCGCCGGGCGATCTTCGGTGAGACCGATGCCACCATCAATGCGAAGATGAAGAAGGCGCGGGAAGCAAATCTGAAGCCGATTTTCTGCATCGGTGAAACCCTCGCGGAACGCGAAGCCGGGAACTTGGAAAGCGTGCTCCGCACTCAGATCACCGACGGTCTCGTCGGTATTTCCGAAAAGGACATGTTGGAGACCGTCGTCGCCTATGAGCCCGTTTGGGCCATCGGCACCGGCGTCACCGCCACATCCCAGCAAGCACAGGACGCCCATGCATTCGTGCGCTCGGTCATCGCCGCACTCTACGGTGCGGACACCGCGGCGAAGATCCGCATCCAATACGGCGGCAGCGTGAAGCCGGGGAATGCCGCTGAACTGATGGCCTGCCCCGACATCGATGGCGCCCTCATCGGCGGAGCCGCCTTGGAGCCACAGAGTTTCCTCGAAATCATCCGCAACGGCTCCAGTTCCTCGGCGGAGTGATGCGGTGAAGTCGGGGGCAGGCGGTTTTTTGTCGCCCCGGACTTACGACTTCCCAGATGGGCTCCGGCCCCTTAGCGTCTCTCACATGCCAAGTCCCGCTCGAATCATCGCCCTCGTTCTTCTTCTGCTCACGGCCGGAAGCCACGCGGATCACGTCATCGTGACCGGGGGACCCACGCTTCGCAAGTGGGAGAATCTGCGCGTGCCGGATGATCAGCACGACCGCTGGTGGGCGAACTTCGTCCGCGCCTCCACCCTCCGGATGGCGGAAATCCGTCAGGCATACGGGCCCGACGCGCCGATCGTGTGGATGGTTTATCAGCCGAGCTATCAGGCTCGCGGGCGCGAAGACGGCAAGCCTTACACCGCATGGATTGCCGAGCAGGCGGCCAAGCGCCGGGCGACCTTGGTTTGGTTCAATGGTTCCGGGGATTTCATCCAGGCACTCAATTCCCGCCCGCACGGGTCGGTTCAGACCTTCGATTTCTTCGGCCACTCGAATCGCTACGCATTCATGTTCGATTACGGCAATGAAATCATGGCGATCTCGACGGCGTGGCTTCATGAACGGGACCTTCCGCGGATCAAATCCTCGATCTTCGCCCGCAATGCTTATTGCAAAAGCTGGGGCTGCCATACCGGTGAAAGCATGAGCGCCGTTTGGAAAAGCGCCACCGGAGTTGCCCTGGAGGGTGCCCGCGGGCCGACTTCCTACAGCGATGTTGGCCATGGCACCATGCCTGTCGTCCACGGTGGCTGGGCGCGCTGATCCTGCCCACTTCCCGCCTTTCCCTTCTCACTTTTTACGATCTCCTTTTCTGGGTCCTGGATTCAGGATCAGCTAGTCGCACTTCCTCACGATCATGACTCTCGCCGAACTCCAAGAACTCCACTCCCTGCCGTTTTTCGATCTCCTCAAGCGCTCGCACGAGGTGCACGAGGCCAGTTTTCCTGACGGAAAAATCCAGCTGTGCACGCTGCTCTCCATCAAGACTGGTGGCTGCTCCGAGGATTGCGCTTATTGCACCCAATCCGCCCGTTACGAGACGGATTTGAAAAACGAGCGGCTTCTCTCCAAGGAAACCGTCATGGAAAGTGCCCGTGCCGCGCACGAGAATGGCTCTACCCGATTCTGCATGGGAGCCGCCTGGCGCGGGGTCCGCGGGGGCACCGAGCGCTTCAATCAAGTCGTCGACATCATCAAGGATGTCTCGTCGCTTGGCATGGAAGTCTGCGTCACCCTTGGCGAACTCGGCCCGGATGAGGCCGTCACGCTCAAGGAGGCCGGCGTCACCGCTTACAATCACAACCTCGACACCTCGCCTGAGCACTATCCGAACATCGTCACCTCGCACACCTATGAGGATCGCCTTCGCACCATCCGTAACGTCCAGGACGCCGGGATGTCCGTTTGCTGCGGCGGGATTCTCGGCATCAGCGAAACCATCACCGACCGCCTCCGTCTGCTCGAGGTGATATCCACATTCAACCCGCAGCCCGAGAGCGTGCCGATCAACTCGCTCATGCCTATGCCCGGCACTCCGTTAGCAGATAATCCGCAGGTGGATCCTTTCGATCTGGTCCGTATGATCGCCTGCGCCCGCATTGCCGTGCCGCATGCGAAGGTCCGCCTCTCGGCGGGTCGTACCCGGCTTTCCGACGAGACCCAGGCGCTTTGTTTCTACGCCGGGGCGAATTCGATTTTCTACGGCGACAAGCTTCTAACTGCTGAAAATCCCGAAGCCGGTCAGGATCGCGAGCTCCTCAAGAAACTCGGGCTTGTGACCCTTGAGCCGAATCCCTTGATGGAAGCTCCCCAAAAGGACCGCTCGATTCCGGCCAGTCCCGCCTGCGCCACCGCTGGGTGTTGCTAGGGGCCCGCTTCCGTTTCCGGGCGCGGGGCAACGGACCGCTGCCTGGGATTTTCCTGACTTCCCGCCTTGCATGCGGGAGGTGAGGAAATTACGGTTCTACTGTGATAGAGCGGAAGGGTCATTTAAGTGTCGCGGCGGTCATCGTGCTGTCGTTTTGGCTCATGCTGGCCGATGGAATTGCTCTGGCGGGTCCATCGTCTTGGCTCTACCGCGCATGGCAAACTGACGACGGCTTGCCAGACAACTCGGTGACCGGAGTCGTGCAGAGCGCGGATGATTACCTCTGGGTTGCCTCGCGCGGCGGTCTGTTACGCTTCAATGGGGTGGATTTCACGGCACTGCCTCTGCCGGATCTTCCGGGAATCCCGAACCGGGTGATCCGTGCGATGTTTCTGGATCGCAAAGGCGCGATGTGGCTGGGCATGGAGCGGGGGGTCGTGGTGTGTCTGGAGGCGGAACAAGCCCGGATTTTCGGCACTGCGGAGGGGCTGCCTGATACGCGGGTGGTCGCGATCGCCGAGGACCGTGAAGGAGCGATCTGGGTTGCTTTCGCGGGTGGACTCACCCGGATCAAGGATGGCAAGTGCCGCACTTTCGGCATAAAGGAAGGCATTCCCCGGCCGGGTGGAGACACCACGGTGGCGTGCAATGGCCAAGGTGAAATGTGGTTCGCACGGGGGACGCAGGTGGGGGTGGTCCGCGATGGGAAACTGTCTTGGCAGTTAGACTTGCAAGCTGGTCCGGTCCGTCTGTGCGCCGCGAAATCGGCTGGGTTATGGATTTGTGCCGGGGACCATTTGTTTAAATG